>CAMWTG010000039.1 GCA_947177115.1 uncultured Clostridia bacterium | reverse complement strand
ACCACCGACTTTGAGTTTGCCTTCCCCTTCACCGAGTGGGGCGAGCTGTGGGGCGTGGCCAGCCGGACCAATTTTGACCTGACCGCCCACCAGAACACCTCCGGCAAGGATCTGACCTATTTCGACCAGGAGGCCAATGAGCACTATGTGCCCTTTGTCATCGAGCCCTCCCTAGGTGTGGAGCGGATGCTGCTGGCTTTCCTGTGCAATGCCTATGACGAGGAGGTGGTGGACGCGGAGAAAAACGATGTCCGCACCGTCCTGCGCCTGCACCCGGCCCTGGCGCCTTTCAAGGCCGCCGTGCTGCCCCTTTCCAAGAAGCTGGCGGGTAAGGCCCAGGAGATCCAGGCGGAGCTGTCCAAGGATTGGATGATCGATTATGACGATGCCGGCTCCATTGGTAAGCGCTACCGCCGCCAGGACGAAATCGGCACGCCGTTCTGCATCACTGTGGACTTCGAGACCGTGGGGGATGACAAGACTCCCGCCGACAACTGCGTCACTGTCCGGGAACGGGACAGCATGAAGCAGGTCCGCCTTCCCATCAGCGAACTGAAGGGTTGGCTGGCGGAGCGGCTGGCCTATTAAGGCGCACGAACATTTATCGCCGGTATTTTCTCCGGCATACAGAGGGCCCGGACGCTGGCAGCGTCCGGGTCCCTTTCGCTTATTCCATTGAAAAAGGATAAGATCCGGCGGGCAAATTTTTGCCAAGTTATCAAGCGCCTATAGTCGCTACCAGCACGGCCTTGATGGAGTGCATCCGGTTTTCCGCCTCATCAAAGACTACGGAGTGGGGGCCCCGGAACACCTCATCGGTGACCTCCCGGATATCCACGCCCTTGTCCTTCCACTCCTTGGCAAGCTTCGTTTCGAAATCGTGGAAGGAAGGCAGGCAGTGGAGATACAGCACGTTCCGGTTGCCGGTACGCTCCAGCGTCTGCTCGGTGACACGGTAGGGAGTCAGCAGCTTGGCGCGCTCGGGGATGAGCGCCTCCTCGCCCATAGAGGCCCAAATATCGCCGTAGATCACGTCCGCGCCGGTGAGGGTCCCCGCATCGCTGGTGATCTCAATGGTGGCCCCGGTCTGCTTTGCCACCTCCTGGACCTGCCGCAGAATGCCCTGGTCCACGCCGTCCACCAGCTCCTGGGGGCCAAGGCCCACAAAGTGCATCCCCATCTTGGCGCAGCCGTACATCCATGCGTAGCACATGTTGTTGCGCACATCGCCGGGGAAGACTACCTTCACGTCCTTCAGCGGCTTGGCGCAGTGCTCCTCGATGGTCATCATGTCCGCCAGAATCTGGGTGGGATGGTCCGCATCGGTGAGGCCGTTCCACACAGGTACGCCGGCGTATTTTGCCAGGTCCTCCACCACCTTCTGGTCGAAGCCACGGTACTCGATGCCATCAAAAAACCGGCCCAAGACTTTGGCGGTGTCCTCCATGCTCTCTTTCTTGCCCATCTGGCTGCTGCCGGCGTCCAGGTAGGTGACGTGGGCCCCCTCCTGGGTGGCCGCTACCTCGAAGGAACAGCGGGTGCGGGTGGAGGTCTTTTCAAAGAGCAGGACGATGTGCTTACCCTTCAGAGCGGGTTCGCAGACGCCGGTACGGCGTTTGGATTTCAGATCGTGGCCCAGGTCCAGCAGATAGCGGATCTCCAGGGGGGTGAGGTCCATCAGGGTCAGAAAGCTTTTGCCTTTTAAGTTGATTGCCATAGGTGTTCTCCTTTGATGATTGATGATATTGTAGGGCGCGATGAACGTTTTTCCCTACATGTCCTCCCGCACGAAGGGCATGGACATGCACCGGGGGCCGCCCCGGCCGCGGCTCAGCTCGCTGCACGGGATGGTGTGGACCGTGATGCCGTTGTCCTCCAGGATCCGGTTGGTGACGTAGTTGCGTTCATAGACGATTACCTCGCCGGGGGCGATGGCCAGGGTGTTGCTGCCATCGCTCCACTGCTCCCGGGCGGCATCGATGGGGCTGTCGGAACCGCACTTGATGAGCTGGACGCTGTCCAATTGCAGGTGCTCTTTCAAAATATCCTCCAGGCGCCCCTGTTCCTCCCGGATGCGGACCTTGCCCTCCGCCAGTTCCATGACGTATACCGTGATCTCGCTGAGGATATTGGGATGGACGGTGAACTTGTCCCGGTCCACCATGGTGAACACGGTGTCCAGATGCATGAAGCTCCGGGTCTTGGGGATGTTGAAGGCCAGGATTTTTTTGAACGTCTTGCTGATGGACAGCACCGTATGGGCGAACTTGTCAATGCTGTCCTCCTCCGTTCGCTGGGAGATGCCCACGGCGATGACCTCCGGGGACAGGATCAGGATGTCCCCGCCCTCCAGAGAGCTGCTTTCTCCCCGGTCATACCATTTGGGAGCGTCCTTGTAGACCGGGTGGTACTGGAAAATGAATTTTCCGAACAGCGTCTCCCGGTTCCGCGTCACCGTGTGCATCCGGTGGAGGGACACCCCGGTGCCGATGGTGGCGAAGGGGTCCCGGGTGAAATACAGGTTGGGCATGGGATCGATGAGGAAGGGGTAGCCGTCAGAGCGGAAGCTGAGATAGTCCGACAGCTTGCCCGTCTCAAAGCCCCGCACATCGCTCTTGCGGACGCCAGCCATCATGGTCTCCACCAGCCGGCCCCGCTCCATGGAATCAAAATAATCCCGCAGGATGTCCCGGATGCGGTGGTTCTCCAGCCCCGCCTCGTCCAGAAACTGCTCCGTCAGCTCCTGCCGGACGTCCGGTCCGGCAATGGTTTCCTCCACCAGGTCCTTGAGGTATACGACCTCCGCTCCGTTCTCCCGCAGGCACTGGGCGAAGGCATCGTGCTCCGCCTGGGCCACTTTCAGATAGGGAATGTCGTCAAACAGCAGCCGCTCCAGGTATTCCGGCATCAGATTCTCCAGCTCCCGCCCCGGGCGGTGGAGCATCACCTTTTTCAGCCGCCCGATCTCGCTGGTATTGTGCAGGCCGGTTTTCAGCCGCATCTCAGTTGGCATAAGCGCATCACTCCTTTACTGCCATTAGGATGGCCGGATTTGGTGCAGGCATACATTTTTTTTGGGGCACATGACGATTTGAAAGCCGTTTGCAGCGATGCGGCGCGCCCGGTGGTCGTGCATTATAGAAGCTTTCAACAATTTTGAAGATCGCTATAGAAAAGAAACGCCGATTGTAAACCTTATTAAAAATATAAGTTGACAAGTCGACTGCGATGTGATACAGTTATGCCGTAATATGGAAGGGAGTTGATTCTTATCGAAATGACAGTACCGAAAATCAAGGTCCGGGATATTGCCTACATCGCTGTATTCACCGCACTGATGGCCGTCTGCTCCTGGATCTCCATCCCCACCGCCATCCCCTTCACTCTGCAGACCCTGGGAGTCTTCCTGGCGGTGGGACTGCTGGGCGGAAAGCGGGGGACGCTGGCGGTGACCGCCTATGTGCTCCTGGGCGCGGTGGGCGCGCCGGTGTTCGCCAACTTCTCCGGCGGCGTGGGTCCGCTGCTGGGACAGACCGGCGGATACATCCTGGGCTTCATCGGCTCCGCCCTGGTCATGTGGGCCGTGGAGAAGCTGCTGGGGGACAAGCTGTGGGTCCTGGGGACCAGCATGGTCCTGGGACTGCTGGTCTGCTACGCCTTCGGTACCGCCTGGTTCATGGTGGTCTACCCCATGAACGGCGAGAGCGTGGGGCTGTGGACCGCCCTGACGTGGTGCGTGTTCCCCTACGTGGTCTTTGATCTGATCAAGATCGCCCTGGCCCTGGGCCTCACCAGCCAGCTGCGCCGCCATGTCAGGTAGCCCTCTGCCCCTGCGGCCCCACCACGGGATGTGCATGGCCTACTTTATCGGCCTGGGCTACAGCGATGGATTTTCCGCCCATTTGGCCCGTCTGCTGGAAGAACTGGTTCCGGACAGTCCCGTGCGCCTGACGGTGGGGACCGATGCGGTATGTTCTCACTGCCCCAACAATATCAATGGTTTTTGCAGTAAGCCGGACAAGGTGGCGGGCTATGACCGGGCCGTGCTGGACCTGTGTGGTCTTGGAGAGGGAGATATCCTCCCCTTCGGCGTCTTCGCCTCCCTGGTCCAGAAAAGGCTCCTGGCCCCCGGATGCCGTCCCGGGATCTGCGGGGATTGTCAGTGGAACGAAGTTTGTGCCGCCCATCCCAGCCGCTGGGCATGAATTCAAAAGAAAAGATCCCAGGTCCTTACGAACCTGGGATCTTTTGCGCTATTTTGCCTGTTCCGCCTGGTCAAAGGCGCTCCGGACCACCGCCAAGGGGATGCCGCGGTCCCGGGCGGCCCTCGCCATGGCATCATATTCCGGCTTGCTCTTGGACATGCCATATCCGGCCCCTGCCTTACGGGATATCGGGCCGTAAGCGGTCTCCACGGTCTCCGAAGACACCGCCATCGTATACCGTGCGCAGTCTGTCCTGCGCACGCCGAAGGTACTGGTATGCCGCAGCATCTCCGCTGCCAGCCGGTCTCCGTCCGCCGGACGGCACAGGCAGGTCAGAACTACTCCGGGACGGTTCTTCTTCATATACACCGGGGTGCAGGACACGTCCAGCGCCCCCGCCTCCAGCAGCCGGTCCATGGCATAGCCCAACGCCTCGCCGGTCATGTCATCAATATTGGCCTTCAGCTCCGTTACCGCATCATTGGGCGTCTCTGCCCGCACCGATGAATCGATCAGGAAAGCCCGCAGGCAGTTGGCCCGGGGAAAGTCCTTGGTACCGCACCCGTGGCCGCAGCCCTGGATCACGCCGTCCGGCATCGGCCCCCAGTTTCCCACAAAGGTCCGCAGCAGCGCCGCTCCGGTAGGGGTACACAGCTCCGCCTGAATGTCCCCGGCAGTCACAGGGACCCCCGTGAGGAGCCTTGCCGTGGCCGGAGCGGGTACGGGCAGCAGGCCGTGGGCAGTACGCACCGTGCCGCTGCCCACAGTAACAGCGGAGGCACACACCGCCTCTGGGGCCAGCAGATACAGCAGATAGCATACTCCCGTCACGTCCATCACGGCATCCAGGGTCCCTACCTCATGAAAATGGACCTCGCCCGTGTCCACACCGTGAGCCGCCGACTCCGCCTGAGCAATGTGTGTATAGGTCTTTCCCGCATTTTCCAGCACCGGTTGGGGCAGGGGAAAAGCGTTGATCATGGCCTCTATATCCGCCAGGGAACGATGCTCATGGTGGTGATGCGCATGATGGTGGCCGTGGCCATGCTCATGACCCTGACCATCCCCCTCCTCCCGGCCATGGATCAGGACCCGCATATGGGTCCCGGCAATGCCCTGCCGCCGGACGGGCTCCGCCGCCAGCGTCACGCCGGGGAGCAGCCGGTTCATGTCATCCAGGAATTTCTCCTTTACCGGGCACAGCTCATACAGCGCGCCCATCAGCATATCCCCCGCCGCCCCCATGGCGCACTCAAAGTATACTGTCTTCATTCTTCTATCCCCCGCATTTGGTTGATCCGGTGGGCCAGGAAACCCGCGCCGAAGCCGTTGTCGATATTGACCACGCTGACTCCGCTGGCGCAGGAGTTCAACATAGCCAGCAGCGCCGCCAGTCCGCCCAGGTTGGCCCCATAGCCTACGCTGGTAGGTACGGCAATCACCGGACAGCTGACCAGTCCGCCTACTACGGAGGGCAGCGCCCCCTCCATTCCCGCAACGGCAATGATGCACCGGGCCTTCTCCAGGGTCTCCAGAGACCCCAACAGCCGGTGAAGGCCCGCCACCCCGGCGTCATAGACCCGATGCACCCTGCTGCCCAGGGCCTCAGCGGTCAGCGCAGCCTCTTCGCAGACCGCCAGGTCGCTGGTGCCTGCCGAAACCACGGCAATATCACCTGTCAGCGGCCGTTCCGCAGGGGCGGCTACCGCCAGCCGGGCGGCGGCGGAGTAGCGGTAGGAGATCTTTCCCCGCAGAAGGGCCTCTTTTTCCTCCGCCAGCCGGGTGATAATGATGTTGCGGCTCCCACGATCCTCCATAGAGCGTACAATGCCCTCGATCTGCTCCGCCGTCTTGCCTTGGCCGAAAATCACCTCCGCCGCGCCCTGGCGGGCGGCCCGGTGGTGGTCCACCTTGGCATAGCCCAGGTCTTCATAGCTGCCTTGGTGCAGCAGCCGGGCGGCAGCTTCGGGCGCGGTCTCGCCGGCCTTGACTTTTTCCAACAATTCGATCAGTTCTTTTTCCTTCATGACGCATGTCTCCATTTTGCAGGACCGCACGATGATATCTGCCAGCCGCCGCTGCAAAAACGTGCTGACTGCCCGGCAGTGCGGGCAGTCAGCATGGCACATCCGGCATCCCGGTCAGAGCGATGGCAGCGCATAGGAGCGAGCCGCTGCAGAAATATTTTTCAAAATCAGTATACCCAAATGCCGGAGTTTTGTCAAGCCGGCCGCACGGAATACAGCGCCGCAAACATGTCCGGCCAAAAGCATGCATACGCCAAGGTCCGGCGGAAAAGCGTCATACAGCTATGCCGGCTATATTTTATGCTCCGTATGCAGCAGGTGATGGGCCTTTTCCTCCAAAGGCCGCTTCAAGTACGCCTGGTACAGCTCCTGAACATCCGGATTTTCGTGGGAATAGCGGATCCTACTGGCCGCATCCAGCTGCCACAACCGTCCGCCACGGTCCGCCGCCATCTCCACGCCCTCGTGGATCGGCTGGCCTCCGCCGCCGGAACAGCCGCCGGGGCAGGCCATGACCTCCACAAAGTCATAATCCACTTCCCCACTGTCCACCGCTTCCATTAAACGCCGGGTGTTGGCAAGGCCGCTGACCACCGCTACCCGTACAGTCCCCGCGCCGGGGATGTCAAAATCGGCCTCCCGCCAAGGCTGGGTCCCCCGCACCGCCCGAAAGGCGTCCGGGTCTGGGTTTTCTCCGGTTGCCAGGAAATAGGCGCTGCGCAGGGCCGCGTCCATCACCCCGCCGGTTGCCCCGAAGATCACCGCCGCCCCGGTGCCGCTGCCCAAAGGGCTGTCAAAGGGCATCTCCTCCAGCTCCTCCGGCACTACGCCATCGCTGCGGAACATCCGCACCATCTCCCGTGTGGTCAGTACCACGTCCACATCCCGGTCGCCGCAGGCGTCCCGCATCTCCGGCAGCTCGCTCTCCGCCTTTTTGGCGGAACAGGGCATGATGGACACCACAAATACCTTGTGGGGGTCAATTCCTAACTTCTCGGCAAAATAGCTCTTGGCGACCGCCCCGAACATCTGCTGGGGCGACTTGGCCGTGGACAGGTGGTCCAGATAGGCCGGATACTGGCTCTTTACAAAACTGACCCATCCGGGACAGCAGGAGGTGAACATCGGCCAGCGGTACTTCCCCTTCCGCGTAAACCGCTGGAGAAATTCGCTGCCCTCCTCCATAATGGTCAGATCCGCTGAGAAATTGGTGTCGAACACATAGTCAAACCCCACCTGCTTCAGCGCGGCCACCAGTTTTCCCACCGGCAGCGGGGAGCCGTTGCCTACGCTCTCATCCCAGGCCGCACGCACGGCGGGAGCTACCTGAACAATGGTAGTCAGCTCCGGGTTTGCCAGGGCGTTGAGGGCCCGCAGCGTATCGTCCCGTACCGTCAAAGCCCCGGTAGGACAATGGGTGACGCACTGCCCACAGAAGGTGCAGTCCGTATTTTGCAGCAGGCGGTTGTAGCTTACGTCAACTGTAGTTCGGGATCCGGTGCCTGCCACATCCCAGATGTGCATCCCCTGAATCTTGTCGCAAACCTGAACGCAGCGCATACATTTGATGCACTTGCTGGCCTCCCGGACGATAGGGGTGGTCAGATCCACCTTGTCCCGCTCCGGCTGGACCGGATAGGGCTGGTAATGGATGTTCAGATCATGGGCCATCTGCTGGAGCTGGCAGGAGCCGCTGCGCACGCAGGTGGTACAGCTGGATTTATGCTGGGACAGGATCAGCCGCAGATTGGTACGGCGTGCCAGCCGGATTTTAGGCGTGTTGGTACGGATCACCATGCCCTCCAGCACCGTAGTGTTGCAGGCCGGCAGCAATCGGTCGGTGCCCTCCACCTCCACCATGCACATCCGGCAGGCGGCAATCTCGTTGATCCCCTTCAGATAGCACAGATGTGGAATAGGGATGCCCTCCTGCTGGGCGGCTTCCAGGATGGTAGTGCCCTTAGGATAGGACATGGCCCTGCCGTTCATCGTAAAGTTTACCATTTTTCAATCCGCCCTCCTTTGAAGTTTCCATAGCCAAAGTGGTCGCACCGCAGGCACCGTGAGGACTCCTGCGCGGCCTCCTCTCCGGTCATGGGGCACTCGATGCACAGGAAATCATTCTTGCGCTCCCCGGCGTCCCGTTCGGTGGGCTCCACCCGGCCTCTCGGCCTGGGATCGGCGCACCGGGGCGCGGGGACCTTCACCTCCGCATGGATCTCGTGGCGGAATCCCAGATACTCGTCAATATTGGCCGCAGCGGCCTTTCCGGCGGCAATGGCCCGGATAACCGTGGCGGGTCCGGTGACGCAGTCGCCTCCGGCAAACACCCCCTGCATATCAGGCAGCTGGGTACTGGAATTGGCCATCAGCTTGCCGCCCCGCTGGATCTTCACACCGGCCTGTTCAAATCCCATGGATTCAATGCCCTGGCCGATGGCTACGATCACTACGTCCGCCGGGATCCGCACCGGCTCCGCGCTGGCGGTATTAGGCCGGGGGCGTCCCTGGGTGTCCACCTCTCCGATAATCTGGGGCTGGGTCCACAGAGCGGCGGCACGGCCGTCCTCCCCCACCTCTACCCGCAGAGGGGCCTGCAAGGTCAGGATCTCCGCGCCCTCGGCAATGGCGCCTTCTACCTCCTCCGGCTGGGCGGTCATATCCTCCTGACGGCGGCGGTAGACGCAGGTCACCTTGGCCGCACCCAGGCGGATGGCGGAACGGGTCACGTCCATAGCTACATTGCCGCCGCCAATAACCGCCACGTTCTGCCCGCTGAAATCCGGCAGCTCGTCATCGCCGATGTGCCGCAGCAGCTCCACGGCGGAAATGACGCCGGGGCTGTCCTCGCCCTCAATGCCGGTTTTCTTATCGGTCTGGGCCCCGATGGAGAGGTAGAGGCTGTCGTAATCCCGTTTTAACTCCTCAAAAGTAATATCGGTCCCTACGTCTACCCCTGTCCGCACCTGGATACCCAGGGAGAGAATAGAGGCGATTTCCTCGTCCAGTTTCTGCCGGGGCAGGCGGTAGCTGGGGATGCCGTAGCGCATCATGCCGCCCAGGTGTTTCTGTTTTTCATATACTGTAACGGAATGGCCCATCAGCGCCAGGTAGTAGGCCGCTGAAAGCCCGCCCGGTCCGCCGCCAATAACAGCCACCCGCCTTCCGGTGGGCGCGGCGGGCTGTGGCTGGGGCACGTCTTCGGCGTGGTCCACGGCGTAGCGCTTCAGTCCCCGGATGTTCACTGCATCGTCCACCATGTTCCGGCGGCAGCGGGCCTCGCAGGGATGCTCACATATGTAGGCGCAGGCCACCGGGAAGGGATTGTCCTTCCGGATCAGCCGTACCGCGTCATCGCAGCGGCCCTCGTTGACTAGGGCAATATAGCCGGGGATATCCACGCCCGCAGGGCACAGCGCCACGCAGGGCACCGGGTTCCGCAGGGACCCCAGGCACCGGTGGTGAAGGATATGCTCCTCATAGTCGTCCCGGAAGCCCTTGAGGCCCATCAGCACCAGATTGGCCGCATCGATGCCGATGGCGCAGTCCGCTGTATCGGCGATCACCTGGGCCGTATGCTCGATCCGGCGCAGGATGCCGATGCCGGGCTCGCCGTCCAGCACCTCCTCCATCATATTTGCCAGCTGCCCCAGTCCAATCCGGCAGGGGGCGCATTTGCCGCAGGTCTGGGCCTGGCACAGCTGCAAAAAGCTCAGCGCCATATCCACCGGGCACAGCCCCGGCGGGCTGGCGGCAATCCGGCGCTCCATGTTGCGGTACAGCTGCTCTACTACCGCCTGGGCTTTGCCGGGGGTCTTGACTTCCAATCTGCTCATAGGAGAGCTTCCTCCTTTATATCATACTATCTCCGTTCACAGAGGAGCGGGCATCCGGTTGAAAGTGAGTCAGCAATTTTTGCTCTATTTTATACAGTATAAACAGGTAAATCCCGAAAGTCAACAAAATTTATTGTTAATTTTGCCACAAAGGCTTTACTAGGTTTCAAAACTCACTCTTGCAGAATGTACATAATTATGTTATAATAACGCACAAAGAAAGGAGGGCTCACTATGCCGCAAATCAGACCGATCACCGACCTTCGCAATACGAACGAGATATCTGAGCTGTGCCACGCCCGCCAGGAACCTATTTTCATTACAAAAAACGGCTACGGAGACCTTGTGATCATGAGTATGGAAACCTACGAGGCGCTGACGGCGGGAGCTCCGCCTGCCGGTGATCCGCCCCGGGGAGAGATGTGCTTTCTGGCGGAGCAAGCGCCGGTGTGGGCCGGGATGCTGGCCGATGTGCTGGCGCAAAACCACATTCCTTTTCTCAAGGAGAGCTCCATGGGCGCGGGGCTGGCGATCAAGACCGGTTCCATGATGGAGACGATCCGGTTCTTTGTTCCGCAATCAAATCTGAAAACTGCGAAAGAGCTGACAGACGGGCTCTTTGCGGGGAATACAGAAGAATAGACGGACAAAATCGCCCTCCCTGCGTCAGCAGAGAGGGCGATTGTTATGGTTGCGGCGGCCGGTACTCCAACAGATCCTCCATCATATTCGCCAGGCTAGCCCAGTCCGATCCGGCAGGGTGCGCACTTGCCGCAGATCTATGCCTGGTACTATAATTGCTGACAATCATCTGTAGGGTCCGATGTCCTCATCGGACCCTACAACGCTTTTGGGTATACTCTGCAAATTGTTATAAGTGGGATTACTCTGGACTTACCCTCCAATAGGGATAACCTAAAATCGGGGAAATGTAATTATATGGATCATGTGGTAGAATGAATCATCAAATGGAGGGAGGATTCCTAAATGAATACCACAAGCAGAAAAAAGCGGGTACAACTAGTCATATCAGATACAATTTACAGCCGTTTGAAAAATCTGTCAGAAGCATCCGGGCGCACAGTTCCAGGCTATCTCCGCTGGCGCGTTCACAACCATTTAGAAAAATTGGATACCGAGAGCAATTATACATTAAAATAAAACACTGCCCCGCCTTCCGCTTATGTGGAAGGCGGGGCAATTTACGACATTTACGATGCAGGCTGCTGGAAGTCGTGGGCCTCTTGGAGGACCATGTCCTTCACCTTCATCAGGCGGGTAATATTCCCGCGCTCGTTTTCGTCCAGCTTCATGGAGATATACCGGATCTTCTGCTGGAAGTCGGGGATCATCACGTACTCCAGGGCGTTAACGCGCCGCCGGGTCTTCTCAATGTCCTCGGCCAGCAGCTGCATGGTCTTCTCCACCTCCGCCAGCTCCAACATATCCCGGAACACATTGGACAGCGCCTCCAGGGCGGCGTCCAGCTCGCCAGAGGTCTGGGCAAAGCCGTAGGGATAGATCTCCGCCGGGTCCTCGTTCTTGGTGTGGAAGGCGTAGCGGGGTACGTTGACGGACATGATATTCTGGAAGGTCATGTCCAGTTCCACGCTCTGCTTGGGATACAGCAGGGCCTGCTCCAGCATCTCCGGGCTCATAAGGGCGGCAGCTACGGTAAAAGCCGAGTGCGCCTCCTCCAAGCCTTTTTCCACCTTCCGCCGCAGCTCACGGTTGCGCCGGACGATCTCCAGGAACTGCTTCATCAGCTCATCCCGCTTATCCTTGAGGAGCTTGTGGCCCCGGGTGGCGGTCTTCAGCCGGCCCTTCAGCCGGTTCAGCTCCATTCTGGTTGGGTTTATCGTTGCTGAGGCCATCTGTTCACCTCTTTCCTAAATCTAATGATCGCAAGTATTTTCGTCACCGTGCGGCAGACCAGGATCCACACCGCACGAGAGAGCGAAGCCGGCCGTCCGTCTAGGACTCCTTCTTGGGCAGGTACTTGTCGATCATGTCCTGCTTGATGCGCTTGAGCTCGCTCTTGGGCAGGATGCTCAGCAGCTCCCAGCCCAGATCCAGGGTCTCGATGACGCTGCGGTTGGTCTCATAGCCCTGGGAGACATAGCGCTTTTCAAACTCATCGGCAAACTTGGCATACAGCAGGTCCGTGGGGCTCAGAGCCGCCTCGCCCAGAATGGTCATCAGCTCCTTGGCCTCTTTACCGGAGGCGTAAGCGGCAAACAGCTGGTTCATAGTGGAGGCGTGATCCTCGCGGGTCTTGCCTACACCTACGCCCTTGTCCTTCAGACGGCTCAGGCTGGGCAACACGTCCACAGGGGGGTTGATGCCCTTGCGGTAGAGCTCCTGAGAGAGGATGATCTGGCCCTCGGTGATATACCCGGTCAGGTCGGGGATGGGGTGGGTCTTGTCGTTCTCCGGCATGGTCAGGATGGGGATCATGGTGATGGAGCCGGGCTTGCCCAGCTGCCGTCCGGCACGTTCGTACATCTGAGCCAAGTCGGTGTACAGATAGCCGGGGTAGCCGCGGCGGCCGGGAACTTCCTTCTTAGCGGCGGAAACCTCACGGAGGGCCTCGGCGTAGTTGGTGATGTCCGTCAGGATGACCAGTACGTGCATCCCCTTCTCGAAGGCCAGGTACTCGGCGGCGGTCAGAGCCATACGGGGGGTGGAAATACGCTCAACGGCCGGGTCGTTGGCCAGGTTGGTGAAGAGCACCGTACGGTCAATAGCGCCGGTGCGCTTGAACTCATTGACGAAGTACTCCGACTCCTCGAAGGTGATGCCGATAGCGGCGAACACCACGGCGAAGTTGGAGGCGGAATCCCCCAGCACCTTGGCCTGGCGGGCAATCTGAGCCGCCAGCTGGGCGTGGGGCAGGCCGTTGCCGGAGAAAATGGGCAGCTTCTGTCCACGGACCAGGGTGTTCAGTCCATCGATGGAGCTGACGCCGGTCTGGATAAACTCGTTGGGGTAGTCACGGGCAGCCGGGTTGATGGGCTGGCCGTTGATGTCCAGGCTCTTCTCCGGCAGGATGGCGGGGCCGCCGTCAATGGGCTGGCCCATGCCGTTGAACACGCGGCCCAGCATGTCGCCGGACACCGCCAGCTCCAGGGGATGCCCCAGGAACCGGATCTTGGAGTCCCGCAGGTTGATGCCGGCGGAGGACTCGAACAGCTGGACCACGGCCTTGTCGCCGTTGACCTCCAGCACCTTGCAGCGGCGGATGCTGCCATCGCTCAGTTCGATCTCGGCCAGCTCATCGTAGGTGACGCCATCGACCTTCTCCACCACCATCAGGGGGCCGGAGATCTCGTGTATGGTACGGTATTCCTTCATCATAAGTCAGCACCCGCTTTCTCTACGATCTCGGCGATTTCCCGCTCCATCTCCTCAGCGATGGCGGCGTACTCCTGAACGTACTTGTCGGCCTCCACGAACTTGGCGCGGCCGATCTTCTCCTTGGCGGGAATGTCCAGCATGGGGGCCAGAGGCGCGCCCTTGCCGATGGCCTCCCGGGCCAGCTTGTCGAAGTCCAGGATCATTGCCAGCATCCGCATCTGACGGTCGTGGCTGGAGTAGCTGTCCACGTCCATAAAGGCATTCTGCTGCAGGAAGTCCTCGCGGACCATCTTGGCAGTCTCCAGGGTCAGCTGATCATTGGGGGACAGGGAGTCCTTACCCACCAGCTGGACAATCTCGTTGAGGTTATCCTCCTCCTGGAGCAGGCTCATGGCCTTGTTCCGGTTGTCCATGAATTCGGGGCCGAAGTGCTCATCGAACCAGGGCTTCATGGTGTCCAGATACAGGGAGTAGGAGTTCAGCCAGTTAATGGCGGGGAAGTGGCGGCGGTAGGCCAGGGAAGCGTCCAGGGACCAGAACACCTTGACGATACGCATGGTGCCCTGACTCACGGGCTCGGACAGGTCGCCGCCCGGAGGCGACACGGCGCCCACGGCGGTCAGAGAACCGGTGCGGTCCTCGCTGCCCATGCACTGCACCACGCCGGCCCGCTCATAGAACTGGGCCAGACGGGAGGCCAG
>CAMWTG010000038.1 GCA_947177115.1 uncultured Clostridia bacterium | reverse complement strand
GTGGCAACCCGGCCCACCCGGTGCTCCACGCCCTGTCCGGCCAGGATGGCGCTCAGCCGCTCCGGCTCGCTGGTTGGAAAATCCACCCGGTCCACCGTGGAGACCAGACCGATGGGGTCCCCCATGGCGGTGGTGTCCACATCGTGCTGGACAAAGTCCTTCGCCAGCACGATGGTCCCGATGGGCAGATCCTGAAAGCTCCCCGCCACCCCGGCATTGACGATCCAGTCCGGATGATAGCGGTCAATGAACAGCTGGGCGCTCATGGCGGCGTTCACCTTGCCCACGCCGCCCAGGTAGGCCAGGATGCCCGGCTCGATCTCATACACCGCCACGCCGCTCACCGTCTCCAGCGGCTTGGCACCTTCGCTGCGCAGCATACTTCTGATTTCTCCCTTTAAGGCATATGCCAGTCCGATCATATCCAATGCTCCTCCTTTGTATCGGTGCATCCATTATATCACAGTCCTTGCATTCGGTAAAGAACATATTGTTTATCGAAAATCAATAAAAATATATTGACAAACAGGAATTTCTCTGGTATGATCTGGATACCAATATGAAAGCGAGGCGGAGAAAATGAAACGACTTGGACTAGTGCGGACCCTGAAAGGCACCATACTTTTTCTGGCGGCAATGACGGCGATGTGTTACGCCGTCATCTTCCCCCAGCGCATCCAGGAGGCGGGCGCGGTTTATGATGCCGCCTGGATGGTAACGCCGGGGATCGTGTGCCTGAGCGTCAGCGCCGTCCCTATTGCCATCGCCCTGGTGCTGTTCTGGCAGATCTGCACGGAGATCGGGCGGGACAACTCCTTCTGCCATAAGAACGCCGGACGGCTCACCGGCATCGGCTTCTGCGCCCTCATCGACACCGGGTACTGCGCCGTGGGGACCATGACCATTGAGATCCTGGCGGGATCCCCTATCTGGGTGCTGGGGCTCGGGGTGTGCACAGTGGGGCTGGCTATTGCGCTGGCGGCGTTTTTGCTGAGCCATCTGGTCCTGAAAGCCGCCGACCTGAAGGCCGAAAACGATCTGACGATCTAGGAAGGAGGCGGACACATGCCAATCATCGTGAATCTGGACGTGATGCTGGCAAAGCGCAAGATGTCCCTCAGCCAGCTGTCCGAGCAGGTGGACGTGACCATCGCCAACCTGTCGGTACTGAAAACCAACAAGGCCAAAGCGGTGCGTTTCTCCACGCTGGAGGCCATCTGTAAGGCCCTGGACTGCCAGCCGGGGGATATTTTGGAGTATGCAGAAGAGGAGAAGTGACCAGCCTATGGCCGCTGGGCCCCATTCTGTCCGCGCTGCCCCCGGGGCTGTGGTCCTGGGGCGGCAAAAAGCGGATACGCCGGACCGCGCTGGCACTGCCGCTTCTGCCTGCGCTGCTGATGCTCTCCGGCGCGCAGCTCCAATTTATATCTGCTTCAATAACTGTCCCATATTTTCCTTATGCGGAATAATCATTTCTATATCTACTTCAGAATGAACACTTAGCCTGTTTCTGTCGCGCTAGACAACCGTGTTGTGGAGCGGGACAGCCGGATGATCGCGGAAGAGCAGGCCTTCCTGAGCAGCAGCTGTAATTGCTATGACTACCGCAGCCCCTTTGTCCGGACACGGAGCTGCTGGAGCGAAGTATTGATCTGGAGATGCATCAATGGGGAAAGGATCGCTGCAAATTATGTATTACATTGTTTATATCATAGTTTATGCCTGCATGTTTCTTATTCCGGCCATTTCTGTGGCGCTCATCGCCCTGAGAGCCTCCGGATGGAAAAGACTCCTAGCCTGGTGCCATTTTGCTCTGCTGGCCCTGCCGCTGGTCATTGCGGGCGGAGGCGGCATGATCTTGTCTGCCCGGGGCCTCGCGTGGCGCAGCTGTGTGAAACTGCCCTGCGGCTTCGCCTATGCGGCGGGGCTCACCTTGCTCCTGCTGCGGGCCGCGCTGTTCCTGTGGAGAAAAACCATACGGTGGAGACCGGCAGCAAGAGGGCTGGGCCGCTGCGCTGTTTTGGCTGCGGGCATATTCTTGGGCCTTGTACTCAGCTGGTACGGGCTGCTGTTTTCTGCCATATGGGCAGGACGCGACCAAGTGCAAACCTTTGAAGGACAGACTGTTGTGGCAGAGCGATCATGGACAGACTGGGATCTGTACGCTTATCACAGTCTCCTCGTCCGGGGTGCGGATCGGCTGGACAGATACAGCTGACCTGATCTTCGAATACAGGAAACGTGGGGGCCGCTGAATGCGGCCCCCACGTCTTTGCGTACCTTGGAAGATGCCCCGTGATTCCTCCAGCCGCTTTCTCCTGGTTCACTCCGGCATGGTCATGGACCTGATCTCCCTGCGGTGGACATAAAACAAGAAAATAACGCTCAGCGTAACGGAAAATACCTCCGCAATGGGGAATGCCCACCACACCAACTCCACCTGGCCCGACAGGCTCAGCAGCCACGCCGCCGGCAGCAGCACGATCAGCTGCCGCACCAGGGAGATGATAAGGCTTAAGACCCCGTGGCCCAATGCCTGGAAGAACGAAGAGGAAACAATGCCGAAGCCTGCCAACACAAAATGGAGGCTGATGATCTTCAATGCGGGAACGCCGATCTCCAGCATCAGCTCCGATGCCTCAAACATCCCAAGCAGTACGCCGGGAAACAGCTGAAACACCGCCACGCCCAGGACCATGATGCCTGTGGCGTAACAGATGCCCAGTTTCACGGTTTTCAGCATCCGCTCCGGTTTCCTTGCACCGAAGTTGTAGGCCACAATCGGCACCATACCGTTATTGAGGCCGAACACCGGCATGAATACAAAGCTCTGCAGCTTGAAGTACACCCCCAATACCGCAGTAGCGGTGGTGGCTAGCCCGATCAGGATCTTGTTCAGGCCAAAGGTCATGACGGATCCAATAGAGGCCATAATGATAGAAGGCACGCCTACGGAATAGATACGGCGGATGATAAACCCATTGGGCCGGAATCCCTTGAAGGACAGGGTGATCTCCGGGTTTCTTCTGGCGTTGAACCAGATGCCCAGAGCGGCCCCTATCACCTGGCCCAGCACAGTGGCCCAGGCCGCGCCTGCCACGCCCATATCGAACACAAAGATGAAGATCGGGTCGAAGATCATATTGGTTACCGCGCCCACCATCTGCATGATCATACTATAGATGGTCCTGCCGGTTGCTTGAAGCAGGCGTTCAACACTGATGGACACGAAAATGCCCAGGGAGCATATTGTGCAGATCTGAATATATGCTGTACCGCCATCCACGATCTCCGCCACATCAGTCTGTACCAGGAAAAACGTTCTGGAGAACAACGCCCCCAACACGGCAAATACCGCCGCACTGCACACGCCGAGAAACACACCGTTGGCGGCGGTCAGATTGGCCCGCTCGAACCTCTTCTCTCCCAGGCTTTTGCTGAGCAGGGCGTTGATGCCCACACCGGTACCGGTGGCCACCGCAATCATCAGGTTCTGCACCGGGAAAGCCAAACTCACCGCATTCAGCGCGTTCTCGCTGATCCGGGAGACGAAAATACTGTCCACGATGTTGTACAGCGCCTGGACCAGCATGCTGAGCATGATGGGCACCGACATGCTCACCAGCAGACGGTTGATGGGCAAGACGCCCATTTTGTTTTCCTGTGGTTTGATCTCTTTTTCTTCCATTATCCTTTGTTCCTTTCCGGGACCCGCTTCCCTTTTTGTGATCTGCCGCCGGAGCTTGACCCGGCGGGGGCTTGACATAATAGCACCGCTTATCAGCCTGTCACAGCGACAGCTCACAAGCGGTGCTATCATGGTAGCATGTAGAAATTTTTATGTCAATACGGGATATAAAAGTTTTGCAGTTTACCCAAAAAGATGAAAAATTTCTGCCGTTTTGCTTGTACTTCTACCTAAGAGGATATGTCAGTCATACCAGCCCCGCTGGCGGCGGGCATAGAAGCGGACAGAGAGATAGAAAGACCAGGCATTTGCCGCGGCCAGAAATACGGCGATCCCTGCCGCCAGGGCCGGGGCGGGAACCTCTTCCACCCAGCCGAAAGCAGTTTCGATCAGCCCGTAGTTCCAATGTGCCGCCCCCAGGATCAATGCCGCCACAAGGCCCCAGAAGATCATCAGGGTCATCCCGCCTTTCTGCCGTCCGAAGCGGTAGACCAGAGGCAGGGACATATCAACGAACAGCAGCACGAGCACAATGGCCACCCATATACTAGAGCTGTTCTCATCCGAGGCGGCTGCCCAGACCACAAGAAAACTCAAACCTGCCATCAAAGCCAATGTGCCGTAAGTGAACAGATATTTTTCCAGCACCAACTGCCAGGGGCGAAGGGGCGTCATGGCCGCGAAACGGTCCCAGCAGCACTCGTGGTCGGTGCTGACGGCGTTCAGCGCAATCGTAACGCTCATAGCAGGCATAAGGTAATAGAGAAAACTGGCATCTGTCTTGGGAAACCAGATCAATACCCCCGCTGCCGCCGCCCAAGTGATGATGAGCACCACCGTATATTTTCCCATGACGTAGCAGTCCTTCCGCAGCATCGCCAGCATGGCGTCCGCCTCCTATCCCTATTTTAATCGGTCAGACATACGCACCATTTTGGCGCTTCTTATAGAAATGTACGCTCAACCGGAAGGACAACCAGGTAGCTCCCGCCGCCAGGGCGGCGATTCCAGCGGCCACCACCGGCAGAGGCAGCTCCAGCAGCTTCGGAGGCTCTCCGAAAATGCCCATCAGCCCCATGGCCGCGCCAACGCCAACGCCCATGCAGAGGATCATCGCAAGCCGCCCCTTTTCGGAGCCGAACCGGTACAGCATCGGCAGGCCCAGCGCGGTGATGAACAGCATGACGACAGCCAGCATGATGCTCGTTTCCGCCGTCTCCTTCCAGTCCGCCGCCCCCGTGGTCATGCCCCGCAGGAACGCCCCCAGCACAATGATGCCGCCGCCCAGCAGGGTATAAAGGTAGGACAGCAGATATTTGCTCCACACAAGCTGGCCCGTCCGGTAGGGCAGCATAGCCGCATACCGGTCCCACTTGCACCGTTCATCGTAGGCGATAGAGCTCAACGGCATCATTACCGCCAGCATCATAGCATAGGTGTTGCCGAAAACTCCCAGCGAAGGCACCATACTGAATATCAGGGCCAGCACCATCAGCAGCCGTCCGGATTTGTCCGCCACATATAAGTCCTTCTTCAAAAGTCCGATCATTGCTTTTCTCCTTTCACCATAAACAGGATGATATCCTCCAGGCTGGCCCGGTCCACCACCGCGTCCCGGGGCATGAACGCCCGCTCCACCAGGGCCTCCACGCCGTAGGTGCCCACCCGCTTGCCGTGGACGGCCTCCTGCGGGATGTTTGCCAGCTGCTCTTTGGTGCATTTCAGGATGCCATACTTATCCAGCAGTACGTCCTTCTCCTCGCACAGTACCAGCTTTCCCTTGTGCAGAAAGGCGATGTAGTCACAGATGCGCTCCAGGTCGCTGACGATATGGCTGCTGAGCAGCACCGCGTGGCCGTCCTCGGCGGCGAAGTCCGCGAACACCTCCAGCAGCTCCTCCCGGACCATGGGATCCAGCCCGCCGGTGGCCTCGTCCAGAAGCAGCAGCCTCGGATGATGGCTCAGCGCCGCCGCAATGCCCAGCTTCATGGTCATGCCCCGGGAGTAATCCTTGAACTTTTTCTCCAGGGGCAGGCCCAGACGCCTGATCCAGCCGTCATAGGCGGCCTGGTCCCAGTTCCTGTAGGTCCCCGCCATGATCCTGCCCATCTGCTTGGCGTTGATGATCTCCGGCACAAAGGTCTCGTCCAGCACCACGCCGATGTCCTCCTTTAAATGCAGGAACTCTTTGCTCTGATTATTCGCCCCCAGCACGGAAACAGAGCCGCTGTCCCGCTCCAAAGCGTCCATAATGAGACGGATGGTGGTGCTCTTTCCCGCCCCATTCTCTCCGACCAACCCCAGGACGCACCCGTAGGGCAGGTTCAGGTTCAGGTCCTCCAGGGAGAAGTCCCTGTATCTCTTTGTCAGGCCCCTGATCTCGATCGCGTTGGTATCCATATCCTTAGTCCTCCTCGCTCAATACCGTGAGTATGTTGTGTAATTCCTCCGGCGGCAGATCGATCTGCCGGCTCAGCTCCAGCGCGGCCTGCAGATGCTGTTCGATCTCCCGCAGGTTGCTCTCCCGGGCCAGCTCCAGATCCTGCTGGGCCACGAAGCTCCCTTTTCCCGCCACAGTCTGGATGAACCCGTCCCGCTCCAGCTCCTCATAGGCGCGTTTGGTGGTGATCACGCTGATGCGCAGGTCCCTGGCCAGGCTGCGGATGGAGGGCAGAGGCTCGCCGGGCCGGAGCTTCCCCGTGGCGATGGCCCCCTTGATCTGGCGGCAGATCTGCTCGTAGATAGGCTGTCCGCTGGAATTGCTGATGATGACGTCCAATGCCTCACCTCCGTCTGTTCTTGTGTACATATACAGTATACACAGTAAGAACAGTTTGTCAAGAGGTTTTTCTGCATCCGCAGAATTTTTTTCAGGGCCGTGCCCGCGCCAAAATTTTTCTGAGAGCCCATTCCATGGATTGATTCCCGGCTTTGTTTGTGCTATACTGTCAGCGAATCATTTCCGGGACCGCCGCATCGGCCGCCGGACCATTTCCGCCGCAGCTGGAAGAGGAGGAGCCTATGGACAACACGAACCAAGAGAAGCTTCTGAACACCGTACCGGAGATCCGCGCCTATACCTACCGCAAACTCCTTCATGCGGACCTGGTAGAGGACCGCTGCGAGGTGCTGATCTCAGATCCCGATGGCTGGCAGCCGGAAGACGGCTCCCTCACCGGGCAGCTGGCGGACTTCGCCAGAAGCGGCGCGATCCACCCCGAGGACGTGGAGCGCTTTATCTCTTTCACCCGGCTAGAGCAGCTGCGCGCCGCCCCCCGCGCAGGCCAGGAGGCCCGGACGCTGACCTACCGCCGTCAGGCGCCGGAGGGGTACCGCTGGAATCTGATGGAGGTCATCCCGGATCAGAAGACCGGTCAGGCTCAATCCGCCATCCTATGCTTCAAGGATGTCCACGATGCCCTGCGGGAGGGCCTGCAGCTGGCCCGCAATAAGCGGGATATGCAGATGGCGGCCATCCTCAAGTGCCGCTACCAGATGCTGAACACCGTATATCTGGACAGCGGCATGTGCGAGCGGATCGACCTGCGGCAGGACTACGACCCAGACAAAGTGCTTACCGGCGACTACGGCCTCTACATACAAAACGCCCTGGAGCGCTTTGTCCATCCCGATGACGCGGAGCTTTTCCGCTCCACACTGTCGCTGGAGCACCTGCGGAAAACGGCGGAGACCATCAAGGACTACGGCGAGGAGGTCTGCCAGTACCGTCTCCAGAGCGAGGCGGTGCGCTGGATCGAGCTCCATGTGCTCTATGGCCGGCAGGGGGACCAGGTGATGGTCAATATCCTGGGACAGGACATCACGGAAAACAAGCTGCAGGAGGCCGCCAAGCTCCAGGCGCTGGAAGATCGGGCCTATATGATCACCAGCCTGAGCAGCCTGTTCTTCTCAACCTATTATATTGACCTGGGGCAGGACTCCTTCCGCGCTGTGACCCAGCAGCGCCGGGTGGGGGACGTTCTGGGCGATGAGATCAACTTCACCGCCGCCCTGCGGCTCTACGCCAATCACTTTATCCACCCTGATGACCGGGAGAACTATCTGTCCGTTATGGACGTTCAGAACCTGCGGGAGAATCTGCGCTGGTGGACGCCGTACGTAGCGGTGGAGTACCGCAAGCTGCCGGAGGTCCCCACTGACGGAGCGGAATGCAGCTGGGTGCGGGCCACCGCCGTGCTGGCCCGCACCGGCGCGGACGATATACCGAGAACAGCGGTCTATGTGGCCCGGGATATCACCCGGGAGATGAACGAGTCCGGCGGCGTTTCCGGCCGCGGCCCTTTTTGAACTGCTGCCGGCAGGCGGCATAGATAACACGAAACACACGGAGGAACCTTATGGATAAAATACTGGTCATTGACGACAGCGCCGTCCAGACCGAATTTCTGAACTCGATCCTGAAAAACGACTACGAGATCACCATGTGCCAGACGGCGGCGGACGGGCTCCGGACCGCCAAGGAGGGTGGATTTTCCCTGATCCTGCTGGACGTGGTGATGCCGGATATAGACGGCTTCACCCTCATCCGGGAGCTGAAGGCCACGGATTTGACCCGGCACATTCCTGTCATCATGATCACCGGTCTGGCCGACATCCAGTACGAGGAGCGAGGACTCCTCCTGGGGGCGGTGGATTATATCGCCAAGCCCTTCAGCCCGGCAATCATCAAGGCGCGGGTCAACACCCACATCCAGCTGTACCATTATCAGAGCCAATTCCAGGAGCAGGCCTTGGTGGACGAACTCACAGGCGTGGCCAACCGGCGGCGCTATGAGGCGGAGAGCGCCGCCAGATGGAAAGACGCCATTCGCTTTGGTCAGTCGTTTTCTCTGTGCATGTTTGACATTGACAAGTTCAAAGTGTACAATGACACCTTCGGCCATCCGGCGGGAGACCGCGTCATCGCCGCCGTAGCCAAAGAGGTGTCCTCCCACTTCCGCCGGGCCACAGATCTGTTCGCCCGGTACGGCGGAGAGGAATTCATTGCGGTCTTTGTAGGCGGCGATGGACAGTCGGCTTTTGATTTCCTCAAGACCATCCGGCAGGCGGTGGAGGATCTCCACATCCCCCACAACCCATCGGTAGGCGACTGGGTCACTATCAGCGTGGGAGGCGTTACCTTGACGCCCACATCCAGCGACAATTACGCCACCTACCTGAAACTGGCGGACACTATGCTGTACGATGCCAAACGCCTGGGCCGGAATCGGGTGATCTGGTCCAGCAGCGGCAGGGAGCAGCTCAGAGAAAAGTAAGAGCCTGTGCAGGCGGCGTCCACCGGCCGCACATATGGGGCCTTATCATAAAGACGAAAAAGCGGATCCTCAGGGACCCGCTTTTTTCATTTTCTCCTTGTACTTCTTCGAAAATCGCTATATAATAGCACCGTAACAAAGCGCCCTGCGGGGCGCATTGCGAATCTTCCATAAATTTCTTACTGACGCTCCAGGGGGACTGAACGGAATTTAGCGGAGGATCCGTATCAAATAAAACAAGGAGGGCTTTGCTATGAAACGAATCGGTATGCTGACCAGCGGCGGGGACTGCCAGGCCCTGAACGCGGCCATGCGCGGCGTTGCCAAGGCGCTGCTCAATTCCGGTGAAAAGGTGGAGATCTACGGCTTTCAGGACGGCTATCAGGGCCTTATCTACGGGCGCTTCAAGCTTTTGACCTACGCCGACTTCACCGGCATCCTCACTAAAGGCGGCACTTTCCTGGGCACCAGCCGCACCCCCTTCAAGACCATCCAGGTCCCCGGCGAGGACGGCGTGGATAAAGTGTCCGCCATGAAGCAGACCTATTATAAGCTCCAGCTGGACTGCCTGGTGATCCTGGGCGGAAACGGCACCCACAAGACCGCCAACCTTCTGCGCACGGAGGGCCTCAATGTCATTACCCTGCCTAAGACTATCGACAATGATCTGTGGGGCACAGACATGACCTTCGGTTTTCAGAGCGCGGTGAACGTGGCTACCGAAGCCATTGACTGCATCCACACCACCGCCGCCTCCCACGGGCGGATCTTTGTGGTGGAGGTCATGGGTCACAAAGTGGGCTGGCTGACATTGAACGCGGGCATTGCCGGCGGCGCGGATATCATCCTTATCCCGGAGATCCCATATGATATCGACAAGCTGGCAAAAAAGATCAAGGAACGCCACGATGGCGGCAGCCGCTTCACCATCCTGGCCGTGGCCGAGGGTGCCATCTCCAGGAAAGACGCTGAATTGAGCAAAAAGGAATACAAAAAGAAGCTGGCCAAGCGCACCCACCCCTCTGTGTCCTATGAGATCGCCGAGGAACTGGGCAAACGCTGCGGCCTGGAAGTCCGGGTAACGGTACCCGGCCACACCCAACGGGGCGGCAGCCCCTGCCCTTATGACCGGGTGTTCGCCTCCCGGCTGGGCAGCGAGGCCGGGAAACTGATTCTGAAAAACGAGTACGGCTTCATGGTGGGCTATAAGAACCGGGAAATCGTGAAGGTGCCTCTGGAGGAGGTAGCCGGGAAACTGAAGATGGTGGATCCGGATTCCTCCATTGTCAAGGAGGCCAAGCTGCTGGGCATCAGTTTCGGGGACTGATCCGCCGCAAGGCGGACAGCATCGCGTCAGCAAAGAGGGCGGACAGGAACTCAAATTCCTGTCCGCCCTTTGTTGCCGGATAGATGACCGCGAAAAGGGAGAAAAACAATCTCTGCTGCCGCAAGGCAGCGGACCTCCCTATGTTCATCCGATCCAATATACTGTGTACGGCTCTCCCCGTCTATACCCCAGCTTTTCCGCCAGGGATACGCTCCTGAGATCAATGGCGTCCCAGCTGGGATACAGCCCCCGGTCCAGGCACTCCAGAATCAGCCGCGCCCCGCAGGCTGTAGCCAACCCCTTCTGCCGGTGGTCAGCCCGGGTATCTATCTCGATCTCAATACCGCCGCGGGATACGCAGTAGGACCCCGCCCCCGCCACCGGAACGCCCCCGTGCAGCGCAACCACTCCTACGCCCCGGGCGCAGCAGTCGGCGGGACTGTCAAAAGCGGCGCAGAAGTCCCTGGACCAAGCCTGAGCCAGCAGGACCGGCACCAACTCTTCATTTATGAGACGCAGCTCATATCCCTCCGGCAGCGCGGCAACAAAGCCTTCCAGCCTTTTCCGGTCAAACGCCTCCGGTTCCTTTTTTATGGCGTACCGGGTTTCTTTCACCGCTTTTTCCCCAAAAAACAGTTCGATCAGCCACTCCCAGCTTTCGCTGCGGGGCACCAGAATCGGCCCCGGCGCTCTCTCCAGCAGGCCTATATCCGGCTTCCCGGACAGGAAGGTAAAATCCTGACTGACAATCATTCCGGCGGTGCAGTCTTCATTTGCCTCGGCCCGCCCCATGACGCCCTGGAGACAGGACCAGATCATGGTTTCCTCCCAGCCGTCAAAAAGCGGCGCAATCCTTTCTAAATCCGTCATAGCGTTTCCTCGAGGAACTCCTCCCTGCTGTACAGCAGATTCACCGCCTCCAGCAAGGCATTGGCCGTCATCCGCTCCGGCAGGCCCAGCTTCTTCAGCAGAGCCGCCCGCTTCGCTCCGCTGTCCGGGCCGCCGGTAAGGCCCAGCTGGTAGAAGTCCGCCTTGGTCACCGGCTGCCGGTCCCTGGACGCAGCGCCGTCCTCAAAGGTAGCTCCCGCACGCTCCAGCGCCTCCAGCAGCACGCTGGGCGGCATTCCCTCCACACCCAGCTTTCCCTCTTTCCCCGGAGCGGACTTCCGCCGCTCCTTGCCGTAAACATCGGGAATATACGCTTGCTTTAACTGGTTTTGGGGAATGACCCCTTTCAAGAAATTCCGGATAACAAAACCCGCCCCATCGCTGTCGGTAAGCAGGATCAGCCCCCGCTCCCCCGCCATGCGCCGCAGCAGGGCCAACCGCTCCTTATCGTTGAACACGCCGAAGCCATGGGTCTCTATCACCGTAGCCTCCACCGCCTGCTTGAGGGCGTTCTTGTCGTAACGGCCTTCCACTACAATGACTTCCCGGATATGCCTCATCGCCTTATCTCCCTGTAATACTTTCGGTACCGGACCGTAAGATCCGGACTGCCGCGCCTCACGCCCGAGCTCCCTGGGCCAGCTCCATCAGCAGCAGCTTCAACTCGTTCGCCCCATCCACGCCGGCCACGCTCTTAATGCGCAGGTCCGCCTCATAGCACCGCTTCACCCCATTGGCACACCATGCCCGGCTGACCCGCCGGGCATTATCCAGCAACAGCTTGGCAGGATAGTCCGAACGCATATTCCACCGCTCCATCAGCCAGAACTTGTCCCGCCCCGTATCCAGAGCAATGCGGGCCGTATGGAGTTTCCGCAGCTCTTTTCCAATAAGCGCCAAAAGCATGAAGGGCTCCTCCTGAAGCTTCAGCAGGGTCCCCAGTACCTCCGAGGCCCGGTCAAAGTTCCCCTTCGATATGGCGTTGGTCATTTCGAACACCTGGGCCTCCAGGATCGGCGCGGCCACCGCGTCAATATCGGCCTTGGCGATCCGTTCATTTTTCGCATATGCGGCGATCTTCCCGATCTCCGGGATCAGCCCGTTCATAAGGCTGCCGCAGGTAAACAGCAGATGCTCCGCCGTAGGCGCATCAATGGTGTGGCCCGCGGCCTTGAAACGGCGTGAGACCCATTTGAGGATCTCGCCCTGGCTTTGTTCCTGGAATTTTACCGTCTGAGCATACTGCTCCAAAGCAGCGTACAGCTTTTTATAGGTCTTGCTGGGCTTGTACTCCACCTGGTCATAGACGATGATCAGGCAGCAGTAGGGCGGGAAGTCCTCCAGCAGGCTGATCAGCCCTCCCCGCTGCTCCTCACTGAGCTTGTACAGATCCCAGTCCACTACCTGCACCATGGTCCGTTGGGCCATCATAGGCATGGCCTCCGCCACTTCCGTCAGAGCCTGCACCGTAAGACCCTTGCCCTCCAGCTTATGAAAGTTGAAATTTTCAAACCCGGCCACCAGACTTTTCTTTATCTCCGAGAGATAGTACTCCCGCAGATAGCTCTCCTCACCGTGGAAGATATACACCGTTCCCAGTTCTCCGGAGGCCAGTTCCTCTTTTAATTTTCCAAGGCCGCCGTCTCCGGCGGCTTTTCGCTTGACTGCCATACCGTTTCCTCCCGCGCTGTTTCTCCTCAGAGCCTGTTCCGCACTCCCCCTACACGTCTTGGCGGCAAGTTTCCCCGCTCTGACCGTGTACCTCTTCTTATCTCTGTCACTGCGATGCCTGCTACAGATTATACCAAAATCCACCGCCCGGCGCAAGGGGCGGGAAATCTCCGCTGAGCCTTGGAAGGAATTGCATTTGCAAAACGGTTACAAATTGGTTACAATCTATTCATCCTATTGGAAACATTGCGTTAAGGAGGCACCACTATGAAACTCATGAAGAAATTAGCCGGCACGGCGGCATCCGTCCTTCTGGCCGGAATGCTTACCACCTCTGCATTCGCCGGGGATCTCAGCCATACGGTGGTCCGCGGGGACACCATGTGGAAATTGGCGGTCCAATACCAGGTAGGCACCAGCGAGATCATCACCGCCAATCCCCAGGTGGAAAACCCCAACCTGATTTACCCCGGCCAGGTCCTTGTTATCCCCCAGGTGGCAGATACTGTACTCCAGTACGAGAGCGAGGTCATCCGCCTGGTGAACCAGATCCGCTTGGAAAACGGGCTGAAAGCGCTGACCGCCAACTGGGAGCTGTCCCGGGTTGCCCGGTACAAGTCCGAGGACATGGCAAGCCAGGGATACTTTTCCCATACCAGCCCCACCTACGGCACTCCCTTCCAGATGATACAATCTTTCGGCCTCTCCTACCGCTCCGCCGGCGAGAACATTGCCTACGGCCAACGGACCCCCGCCGCCGTTGTGGATGCCTGGATGAACTCCAGCGGCCACCGGGCCAATATCCTGAACTCCTCCTATACCCAGATCGGCGTGGGATACTGCGCCAACGGACAATATTGGACCCAGATGTTCATTGGTTAGCGGAAAATTCTGCGGCCCGCAGAATATAGCCGGTCAACTTGAGAAACAGGACGCCGGAGCGTCCTGTTTCTCTGTTTCTGTATGTTACGCTGCTTACACCTTGGGGCCGGCGGCTACGAGAGCCTTACCAGCATCATTGCCGGTGTACTTGACGAAGTTCTTCACGAAGCGGCCGGCCAGATCCTTGGCCTTGGTGTCCCACTCGGAGGCGTCGGCGTAGGTGTCCCGGGGATCCAGGATGGCGGGGTCAACGCCGGGCAGGGAGGTGGGAACCTCGAAGCCGAAGTAGGGGATGGTCTTGGTCTCGGCCTTGAGGATGGAGCCGTCCAGGATGGCGTCGATGATGCCGCGGGTGTCCTTGATGGAGATGCGCTTGCCGGTGCCGTTCCAGCCGGTGTTCACCAGGTAGGCCTTGGCGCCGGACTGCTCCATGCGCTTGACCAGCTCCTCGCCGTACTTGGTGGGGTGCAGCTCCAGGAAG
>CAMWTG010000037.1 GCA_947177115.1 uncultured Clostridia bacterium | reverse complement strand
GAGCCAGGACCTGCAGATCCACCGAGATTTCCCGCTTTTACTGCAGATATTCCCCCACTTCCGCTAAGAGCCCCTCATCGGGCGGCCCTTTGTCGGTGGCGATATACAGGTCCACGGACCCAACGCCTCTGGGCCTCCCTACAGCCACTGCAGCTGCTACGCCATTGCGGGACAAAGCGGTCTGCTCATAGTATGCGGCATTGGCCCCATTGGGCAGGCGAAGATAGCTGTCCAACAGCCGTTGACGCAGGCTCTCATCGCTTTCCGCATCATCGCCGCCGCTGAAAGCCTCCGGGTTCGTGCATGCCTTGATTCCAACGGGCATGGCCGCCATGATGGTAACTGTGTTAGCGGCAACATTGCCAGCCTTTCCTGGTTCCAGCGCTGCTGCAGGTGCATCCACGTACAACTGCCCCGCCCGCAGGACGGCATTATCTGTAGTGGCAAACCGAATGCCCGTATCTGTCATGCACACCGTACCAGACTTTACCGTCAGATCGCTGCCGATAGAAACCGACAGACCAAACCGTAGTGTTCCCGTGGCACAGGTGGCAATACTCCGGCTGAGCCCACGCAGCTGAGCGTGCCGCTCCAGATAATCTCCTCTCGCAGTCTGCGGAAAGCTCTGATCCAGCAGCCACTGTGCTTGCAGATACAGGCCCTGGATCTGCGCCGCCGCCGCATACAGCCGGGCCGCCAGGTCGCAGGAAACGCTGGGCAGATATCCGCTAGCTTCGCTGAAAACGGACAGCATTTCCTCATAAATTGCATCGATGGTTTTCTCCATGTATTGCTCTCCTTGCTCATGCCGTCACAATGACGGACAGCTCTGTT
Organism: uncultured Clostridia bacterium; assembly: GCA_947177115.1. GTDB lineage: Bacteria > Bacillota > Clostridia > Oscillospirales > Oscillospiraceae > Pelethomonas. Next base: position 13,571 of record CAMWTG010000037.1, on the reverse strand, counting down.
CCTTGGTATTCCAGCAGCACCTTGACTTGGACGCGCCCCTGGCCTTCCGGTACAAGGGTCACGTCCATGATATGGACCGCCTCCTCTGCCAGAGCCTCCGCCACGTACTGCCGGGCGGCGGACAGCCGCTGAGCGGCAGGTTCCCTGGACAGCAGATACAGACGGCTGCCCAACCCGGGCAGAAACGGCAGGCCGCCTCTGCGGGCCGTCAGCCGGAACAACACCCGCGCCAGCAGAGCGTCTGCACCCTGACAGCGTACCACGCCGCCCAATCCGTCCGGGACGTAGTCGCCATTTCTTATCCTCGTCTCCATTTTGCAGGCACCTCCTATATCAACCGCAGCGGCAGGGACGGTAGGGTTCGCCATTGACGATCAGCTTGCCGTTGATACTGAGCGTTCCATTGACTGTCACCGGTCCGTTCAGTTCTACTCTGCCTGTGAGCGTCAGATTGCCCTCTGCGTCCCAGTCCCCTTCTGCGGTGCAATTACCCTTGATGGCAATGCCGCCGTCTTTGCGAAGGTAGATGGATGCCTTGCCGCAGGAGTACAGGAACAGCTCTCCTTCGGACATCTCCTTTGGCGCGGAATCCGCGGTGCTGGCCGCGATCACGCATTGCTCCTGACATCCCGTACCGCCTTTGATCACCAGTACAGTGTCCCCGGCCCTTGGTTGCCACACAATGCCCCCGGGTGCGAAGACCTCCAGATTACGCTGCTCGCCCCGGGTCATGACCGAAGCACTGCCGCCGCCGATAGTTGTGACGCCCATGTCGGCGGCAGTTCCCTCCTGTTCCGCCCGCTGGCGGAGGGATAGAGATTTTGATAACCACATCCTGTTCACCTCCTGCTGACAGTCAGCTCCGTTCGTTCGCCATCCCTATCCATCCGGCTTCGAGAGCGGACCACATCATATTGCCCGCTCAGGTTCAAGCGGTTCAGCGCCAGCTCTGCCCGGTCTCCCGGCATAGCGGCGAAAGAAAACGGCAGTTCCAGATCGATCTCTATTTGCTCCAGGGCGGACTGCTCGATCTGGTATGCTCCGGTGTACCGCCGGTCCTCCGCAGTGCTGCGGGGCATATACAGCACATGCCGCCTTTGCCCACCGGCCCGGAGGAACGCCTGGTTTACTACCGGATGGCTGATTCCCTGCGCCTTATCCTGGATCAGCACCTGGGAGATCACGCCGTAGCGAGATTCTCGTTTGCGCAGGGACAACAGCGGCGAATCATCGTTCACCGCCAAATCTTTTCCGCTGCCCCACAGCGGTCCCGCTACCAATATGCCTTCCGGCGTAAAGTAAGGATCGAACCCGCCGAACCGGTGGGTAAACCCCTGCAGCGCTTTCCACTGGCTGGATCCGGAGGACACCGTGTATTTGCCGCCGGAGACGTTTTGCCGCCGGTCCACTGTGATTCCATAAGGGGATACATGGTTTTCCAGGATTTCGGAGAGCATCGCCCGGCCATAGGTCAGAGCCTCCGACTCATTGTCCAGCAACAGCGCGGCCATCCCCCGCCCTTCGACCGTTGCCACCAGTCCCTGCCGGGACAGAGATATCTCATAGGCATCCACCACGCCCCGCAGGACGGTCCTGCCATCTTGGTAAGCGGTGAACCGGGTAGCTTTCGGCAGGATTTCCGCCATTTCGCCATCGTACAGACAGGTAGCCGTCATGCTGTCGCAGGGAATGCCTCCGGTATATTCCAAATCCCATCGCACCAGGACCGGCAGCGTATACCCGGCGCCATCATAAGTTTCCAGATGGATGCTTAGCATGGGATCACCACCTTGTCCCCCACTCGGATCAGATTGGGGTTCTTGATGCCCGGATTGACCCGCAGCAGGTCCTCCATTGCCACGTTATACCGCTTGGCAATCCCCCACAGCGTATCCCCGCTGACAACCGTGCAGACCATTTTCTGTCCGGTCCCGGAGGACTGCGGCAGCAGCCCTCCGGCCGCCGCAGTCAGTTCCTCGCGGTAGCCATCGTATCGCTCACGGAATTCGAAGCTGTAGCGGACATAGTCGGGCAGCGGCTCCTGTTCCAACTTCAGGCTGGTAAAATAGGCGTTGGATATCTGCCACAGCGGATGGATCAGCAGGCCGGGGCCGCCATCGTAAAATACAGTTGCCAGCTGCTTAAACGCATCATAAGCGCCATTTCCGGCAAACTCCCCCTGTCCGCGCATAATCCGGCATCCCATCCCCAGATCCTGCATGCAGTGCCGTCCGAAAGGCACCTTATGCACTGCCACCTGCCGCTCGTAGGTGATGGAGTAGGTGGCGGGATTGTGAGGCCAGATATAGTCTTTATACCGCATTGGCGTTAACCGCATGAACATTCACCTCCATCAATACAAGGGGAAACCATTGTCATACCGCCGCCCGTCCCGCTGAAAAGCCAGAGATACCGCTTCGGCTGTCAGTGGTGCGGGTCCTGCCTCCGCCAGTTCCTCGGCCACCCCGGACCATCGGCTGGCAGGCGGTTCAGCATGCGCTGTGATTACCATCCCGGTGCCCTGGGGCGTCTCCGCGCCTGCCAGCGGATCTGCCCGGGCGGCGGGGAGGGGAAGTTCCACCTCCCCGCTCTGTACCTGGGCGCTCTCCGCCTCCGGTGTCTGGCAGTCCGGCTCTATCCGGACTACCGGCGCTTCCGGCACATTCTCCGCAGTATCCGGTCGCACTGCCGGAATATCATCCACAGCCGTATTCTCCCGTTTTCCCGCCTCCTGCGCAGAAAACGCATCATGCTTTCTTTCACCGTGACGGAAAAGCTCCTCCCGCTTTGGAAGAGGAAGGTCTTCAAATACCGCCGGATCAGCGCACTCCGCATCCCGGACCCATTCTGAAGCATAAGACCGCACAGCCTCCGTATCCGTTGCCTTTGTCACCCCCTGTTTCCCAGCCTCCTCCGCCTTCTGCCGCAGGGCCTGAAAGCGCATCGGATCAAAGAAGCCGCTTTCTGATACGTCCTCCAACGCCCCAGGCGGTGTGTGCAGCCCGTTGACAGCCGCCGTCAGCTTTCTCAGCTGTTCCGCCAGTGCGGACAGCCTGTCCAGCGCGCTGGCAGGGAGCCGAAGACTTACCTGTATCAGCTCCTGCTCATCCATCAGGCCGATACCTCAATGCGGCTGGCGGCCACCACGGTTACTTTTTCCGCCACCATAGAGCCCACCTTGCCTTCTTCCTGGATAGCGCTCCACTGGCAGCCGCTATAAATGACCTTCCGGTCCGGCTTGCAGATCACCAGAGAAAAATCGGCCAGAGCGAAGAAGTCTATGCCATCGCTGATGGCGTCATCGGTGGCATAGAGTCTGGTCAGCTCCAGCACATATTTGTTCTGGCCGTTGATGGTGGCCACCGGCTCGCTTTCGCCGAAGGCCTCCACCACTTGACTGGTCTTGGTGGCCTTAGCGGTGTAGCTCTGCACCACCGCCACTTTTCTCCCGTCCAGCTCCAGATATATGTCGCAGCTGGTCGGGAATCCTGTTACTTCCATCATACCGGTTCCTCCTTAAATTGTAATATGGGCGGTAAGGTAGATCTGGTTAAGCCCATGGGCCACGGCAAAGCTGAATTCCACCAGGCATACCGTGGGATCATCCTCATATACCGACACCGTTACATCGCTATAACTGTCGATAATCTCTGCCCGCAGCTTGTTTTCCAGTTCCACGATGGTCTGAGAACGGATCGCGCCTCTGGTCTGCGCCGTGTTCTTAGTTTGGCTGAACCGGCTGCGCAGGCTCTGCCGGATAGTGGGGATCACATCATCTACAATCAGGATCGTGGTCAGCTCCCGCCAGGTGGTATCATCTGCGCCGCCGGTAGTGGTGCGGGTGGTGATTCCCCGGACCGGAGAAACAATGCCGCCCACCGCCTCCAGCGGCGTCACGCCGCCCCGCACCAGCATGTCGATCTCGTTGTCGCTGTACGCCGTACTGACACCGCCCAGACCGGGCAGCTGCGTCCCGTTGAGCGGAATGGCAGGATCTCTGGTAATGGCTACCGCTGCGGCCACCGCTGCAGCGGCAAAGACGCCTGAGAGTGCGTTCCCGGCGCTGTCCAATCCGTCCGGGCCTACCAATACCATGCGCTCGCTGTTGAGGGCTTTGGCCCGCTCCGTCAGCTCCACCGTGGACGCGCCGTTCATGCCTACCACGGCGATCCGTTCCCGCCGTGCAGCGGAAGCGCTTTCCAGGCTGGAGCGCAGGGCCTGCTGCACGGTCAGCTCACCGCTGTCGCAGACAAGGATCTGCACATCCTCCACCGCCTGCAAGGCTGCGAAAGCCTCGGCATAATCCTCGCCGTCTACCCGGACGGCGGCCACTGCGGATGCGCCGCCCAAAAACAGCAGCTTCAGAATCGTGGACATTCCCGGGACACCGGCCGCGTCCTCTCCGAAAGCGCTCACCCCCATCTCATAGCTGGTCAGGCGGACGGCCTCATTGGCTGTGCCGCTGACACTTTTGGCCGCCACACCTATGGTTCGGACAGCCCGTCCGCCCCGAACCGTTGCGGACGCATCATAGGAAGAGTATACCCCCGGACGCTCATGGATGATATTCTTCATTTGGTCACAACACCTTTCAAAATAAAATCAGACAGCAGCAGCCCATCCTCTGATGCCGCCGCCACAAAATACGCGCCGCAGGACAGACTGCCTCGCCGCAGGAACATGGCGGTATCCTTATCCCAGGCCGTCTCCTCCCACTTCAATTCCGTGGGCCGCAGCCCGGAAGGCAGTCCTTCCAGCATGATCTGGTGCAGTGTCTCCAGCACGTCATCGCACCCTGCCGCTCCATCCCTGGGCGGGCAGTAGATATCCAGGGACAGCGTCAGCTCCAGCCGCATCCCATAGACCTCCTGGCTGGCCCGGGAATCCGGGTCGATCCGCTGCCCCAGATAGCTGCTCAGTGCGCCGCTCCGGCTTTCGCCGGTTCGCAGTCCCACGGCCACTACCGGTCCCGGATAGGCCTTGGCCCATCCGGGAGCGTAAGCAGCCTGAGCACGGATGCCCGCCTGCTCCAGCGCGTTGGCGATCGCTGTTTTCACCTGCTCCAGTCCATTCATTGCGCCGCCTCTTTCTCCTGCCGCAGTACGGCCCGGAAATACAGCGCTTCTCTTCGAAAGCAGATCATCATTGCCTCCTGTACCACCAAACGCATCCCCTCAAACCGCATCCGGTCCCCCGGCTCCAGTTCCAGACTCATAGGGCCGATATACAGCCATCGCTGATCGCTGACCGCGCCCAATGGCGTGACTGTTGCCGGAAGGTCTTCCCGCTCCTTCAAAAACGGCTGCAAAAATCCAAGAACAGCCGTCTCTTCTCCGCTCTCCCGGCGGATGACCGCAATTTCCTGCCCATGCAGGCGCATGATCTCCTCCAGTTTCTCCTTCATCCCCGCACCCCCAAAAAGGCAAATTCCCTGTCGCCGCAGTAGGGCGCCATCATGCTGGCCGCCTGGCGGCGCATGGCAGCGGCCATTTCGCAGACCTGACCGCCGCCTGTTCGTATGCTCACATCGCCTGCGGAAAACTGCTCGATACCCCCGCTGTTCCGGCAGGGCAGCAGTCCTGCCGCTGCCAGCAGAGCCGCCGCGCAGGCAAACGCGCCGCCGCAATCCTCCGGCTTCACACCGTCCTTCAGCCGCCGCCCCAGCTTTTCCTCCGCCGCTGTACACAGCGCCGACAGCAGAGGCCTTTCCTCCTCTGACGGCTGTGCGATCACAGCTGCCAGACGCAGGATTTGTTCCAACATATCTGTTCTCCTCCGGCCTGTCTCAGATCGTCAGGATCTTTCCGGCATCGGTGTACAGCTTGGCGAAGCCGGAGATGCTGGTGATAGCCGCCCGCTCCACCTGCCGGTCAATAAGCTTGTCGTATTCCACCATCACATCTCCCGCGCTGACCATTTCCAGCGCGTAGTTGCGGTCCAGACCGATCAGCTTGCCGCCGGGCATGGCGCTGGTCCGCAGCAGTGTAGCGCCCAGGGGAGAGGTCAGCGTCCCTGTGCCCTGGAAATTTAATCCGGTCAGAGGATTCTGGAACTCGCTCATTTTCAGCATGTCCAGCATCACCGCGTTGGGCACCAGAATGGTGTTCATGGTATAAGGGTCGAACTGTCCCCAGAAATCCAGCAGCGCCTCATAGGTCAGCGTTCCTTTGGTCCCGCCGATAGGTGCGGACCCCACGGTAAACGCCTCGGCGGGGTTGTCGTTTCCATCCCCCAGCGTAATGACCTTGATGGCGTCCTCCAGGTGCATCCTGGCGATGTGGCTGCCGATTTGCCGCAGGGTAATGGAAAACAGATCCAGCCGCTGGAACCGGATAGCCTCATAGGAGGCCACCAGCATCCTCCCCCTCTTGTGGAGCTTCACCAGATTGCTCTGGGTCCGCACGGTGGTCTGGGGCAGCTGCGAGCCCTCCTCCACCCGTTTCAGGCTCTTCTCCTCCTCGCTGGGCACGGAGGAGATGGAGCGGTAGTCCATCCCATCGAACTGGGTGGTGGTAGCTGTGATAGAGGGCAGCACATTGTCTTCCTCCATACCCTGCCGCACGATCCGGGAAACGAACTCCGGGAACAGCACCGCCGATTCCGTGGTGCGGAAGAATTTTTCCACCACATCGGACCGGCTGCCCTTCACATGGATGTCAAACCGTTTCAGCTGCCTCTGAAAAGCGTCCAGGCCCTCCAGAGGCGTGCCCCGGTAATTCTCGCTGGGGTCCGCCGCCTCCAGCACCTGCATAAACGATTTCCCGGCCTCGCCGTACATGCCCTTTTCCAGTCTCAGATTGTCATATGTATATGCCATAACCATTTTCCTCCCTTTAAAGCATTACCGTCACGGTTTTGGCCGTGCTGTCCACATCTGCCACCAGGCATTTGACGCCGCCGCTGGCGGCCGCCTTCACGCCGCCCTTTCCGTCTGCGGCCAGCGCCTTCCAGCCCACGCCAGGCGCCGTCCCGGAGTACCCCAAGGTCACAAATCCCCTTACCTGCACCGTACAGGCATCGTCCTTGCAGCAGAGCGCCACGCCGCAGAACTCATCATCCGCCGCGCAGCCGTCCACCGTGCCGCCGCCGGACAGCTTGACCACCTGCCCCTCTGTCAGCCTGCCGCTGAGGAATGTTGCGCAGACCTGGCCCACGCCCTCAAAAGAAACGCTCATCATAAAACTCCTCCTTTTTATTTGGATAAAATGCGTCAGATGAGAAACGCCTTGTCCTCATCTCCGCAAACCGCCGCCCTGGGCCGCAGCTGGGGAGACGGGGGATAGATGGCATCCATCCGTTTCCGGTATACTCTGGTCATTTCCAGCAGCTCATCCTCCTCCATTTTCTCCGCCGCCCTGGCAAAGACCTTCAGATCCAGCGTCTCGTCCGTCAATCCCGCCAGCCGCACCAATTCCTTCCGCAGCCCCGTCATATAGGCCCGGCCCAGCTGCGCCTCCTTTTCCAGCGCCTCCAGCTGCCGCAGGCAGCCAGGATAAGCCGCCAGCATCCGTTTCAGGTCGCCCCCCGCCTCATGGATGAAGCTTTTGATGACCCCCGCCTTTCTCTGGGCGGGCACCGCCACAAAGCTCCATTCATACGCGTCCGTGGGCTCCCGCAGGGTAAAGTAGCACAGTTTTCCGCCGTACGTCTTCCCGCCCTGATGCTCGCAGTGGTCCCTGCCGCAGATAGAGCAGCTCCTGCCGGTCACGCTGCACCCGATGCTGACCTCCTTCTTGATACCGGCCTCGATCTCTTCGATCAGCGGCGCGTTCCTCTCATTGCGCAGCATATACGCGTAACCCTTCAAAAACCGGCAGCCATCTCCTGCGCCGGTAACGCCGCCTTCCCGGCAGACCTCCGTTTTATACAGCCGCGCCGTCTGTCCTTCGGCGGACCAGTTGTGGTCAAAGATCCCGCTTTTTCCCACAAACAGTCCGCTGAGAGTCTCCAATGCCTTCTCATCAAACCGCTCCCAGTCCCGGTCTACCTCGTTGTCGCACAGCCGCAGCGCGAAGGTGTATACCTGCTCCGGCGACAGTTCCGATTTGCTCAGCCGGTTGATAAGGATCATGTCCTCCCGGTCCACGCTGTGCCGGATCACGTCTCCTGGCTCTTTTCTGATCTCCATGCCCATGTTCTCCTTTCCATCCGTTAGGATACATTGTCCTCATCCGGCCCTCCGGTGTGCAGGCCGGATTCCCGCTCCATCCTGTCGTTTTCCAGTGCCAGTTTCCTGGTCTGTTCCCTGTACCACTCCGCCTTGGATTCCTCCAGCAGGTCCTGCAGGTTGATATCGTCCCAGACTACCCGGAAACCGCACCCATACCCGTGCATGCGCAGCCACATCTGGCAGATCCGCTCCACCGCCGGCGTCAGCGACCGCCTGATGGCGGACATTTCCGTGGTCAGCATGTCCGCCTGCTGGGTACTCATCCGCTCTGTGCTGGACCAGTTGAGTCCCAGCATGAACGGCGGGATGCCCGTTTTGCTGACCAGCTGCTCCAGGATCTGCCGGATGGGCACGGAGCTGTCCAAGATCTGGTTGTCTGCGCCGATGACCTTGATGTCCACATCGCCCACCGCCACAAAATCCCGCACGCACCCATTCCGCGTGCTCTCCATAGCGCGGCTCCACTCGCTGGCCAGCTGCCTGCTGCGCTCCTGTGCCATGCCGCGTTCCCATTCGCCGTCTCCCGGCTTGTAGACCACGGCGAACCGCACATTCCCCATCCGCTCCCAATTCACGCCGATAGCGTAATAAATTTTGCCCAGCAGCTCCGTAAGGAACGGCATTGACCGCAGCAGGGATACGCCATACGGCGCGTAAGTCTCCGGGTTGAACGGGGTGAACAGCAGCAGCTGCTGCTGCGGCAGGGGCTTGACCTGCCCGTATTCATCCGGTCCGCACAGCTGAAAATCCAGCGGTCCGCCGCCGTCCTGGATGTGGATGTCCTCCACCCTGCCGCACAGCACGGCGGCCACATCCCTTCTGTCTGCGGCAGGCACGATCTCTCCCACCGCCTGCCCGAATACCAGCATAGAATCCAGATATTGGTCCAGAAACGCGTTGATGCCTCTCTGCCCCCTGCCCACGTCCACCCGCTCTAGGAACAGGTTCAGCTCCCGGTCCGCCCTTGGGTCATCGCATTGTGCGCGGACGCCTCCGCACAGGCGGATGATCTTGCAGATACAGGCGTCCACCAGCGGCACAGCCTCCCGGATGGCCCGGTAAAGCTGCTTGTCGCCGGTCAGCAGGGGGGAGCGGCTCCCCAGCAGGCCGAAAGGCGGTCTGTCGCCCCTTTGGATCTGCGGCGTAGCCGCCGCCCCGGCTCCCGTCTCCTTTTTCTTTCTGTTAAAGAATCTCATTGCTCACTCCTTCCTGAAGGGTCCGTATGTCCGGCCTCAAAGCCCCCCCTGCCGTCTGACCACCGAACAGAACACCCCCTCGCTGTCTTCCCGGCACGCCATGGTCGCGGCAAAATACCGCATATCGTCCATAGCGTGATCATTGTCCTTGTGGGGGGCGTCCCGTCCATTGGCCTCCTCGCTCCAGCGGTACAAAGAGATTTCCCGCAGGCAGTCCTCGCAGGGATGGCAGATCACGATACGCCCTTTTTTCAACAGATCGGCGGTGATCCGGATCCCTGACAGCACATCGTTGTTGGCCTTGACCACGCGGTATCCCGCCTGCCGCAGGGCGGTAATAAAGCTGGCGGCGGAGGGGTCCGCCACCACGCACCGGATCTGGTGGGCATCCGCCAGCCTCGCCAATTCCGCTGCATACTCCTGGTCCGTCAACTGCACGCCCGTTCGCCTGGAAGCGTAATAGTATTCCTTCACCCGGAACCAGACGCCGTCTTGAAGACCCCAGAGCCCGAAGGAACAGGGATTTGCGGTGCCGTAGTCAACAGAGATGACATACTCCTCCATTTCTCCCTCCGGCACAGGCCGCGCGTCCCGCCCCGGGTCGAAGAAGTCGTAGATCAGCCCCTTGGCCGCAGTCCATTCCCCTAAAATGAACCGTCTGTAAAAGGCCCCGCTGTAGCTGGAGCGGTAGCGCTGCCGGATGCGCGGCGAGAGGGAGGGGTTGTCCTCCATTGTAAAGTGGAGGTACAGCGCGTTCCTCTGTTCGCTTTTGAGGATCCACTCCTGATAGAACCAGTGCTGTGGCCCCTCCGGATTACAATTGAACCACAGCCTGGACCCCTGCACGCTGCACCTTGCGATAGCCTGCTCCACGAAGGACCTTGGCATCAGCGCCGCCTCATCCAGCAGTACGCCTGCCAGCGTCACGCCCTGGATGAACGCCGCGCTGCCCTCGTCCTTGCCTCCCATCAGGTAGAACCGGTTTTCCCGTCCGCCCTTGCTGATGACCAACAGATTCTCGCTGCGCTTCTCTTTGCACCGGAACCCCATATCCTTGATCAGGGGGATCAGCTCCTGCAAAAGATTTCGCCGCAGGGAGACCACGCTTTTCCCGCAGAAAGCGAACTGCTGCCCCTGGAAGGAGGTCATGGCCCAGCACGCAAAGCTCAGCCCCATGCACAGCGTTTTTCCGCTGCGCACGGCCCCATCGCAAATGATCGCATCATAGTGCCGGTCTGCGGACCTGGGATTCCACCAGCCCATGACCCGTCTCTGTTTAGGGGAAAACCGTTTGATCTTCATAGATCCTTTTCAAACCTCCCGTTGTGGCATCTTATCCGTCCTCCGCCGCCAGCGCCTCCAGCAGCGCGTTCAGTCCGTCCTCGCCGCCTCCTGCGCACTCTAGCAGCAATCCGATGGCTTTCACCCGGTCCGCGAACTTGACCTCCACGGCCCCCGCGCTGTTCACCTTGAATTCGCTGACGCCCCACAGGTCCAGGCTGTCCACATGGGTGTCCCTTGGTTCCAGCGCCAGAGCGACCGCATCGTTTGGCCTGCTGAGCGCCGCTCGTTTCAGCGCTTCCAGAATTTCCTCCCGATCCAGCTCCATTTTCTCACCATCCCTTCACCCATAGGCCGCAAACGCGAAAAAGTTGCACATCACTGTGCAACCCGTCAAAAAATTTTTTCAGAAAAAAGAAAAACCTCATCCGGTCTGCCTGACGGCAATGATCGGATGAGGTTTTTCAGGGATTTTCCCAGCTGATGATCAAGTCTATAAAATCGGATAGGGATCGATGCAGCGGCAGCTGGGCCAGGCTTTCCTTTGTAAACCATTTATTATCCTGAATACTGGTTTGATTTGCCCGGCCCGGCCGCAGGGCGTTGGCAATAACGCCCACTGTGGCCTTCTCCCTGTTGCAATTCTTGGAGAGATCTTTTGCGTAAGGACACGTCTCCGCATAGGCAACGTATTCATCCGCCTTGCTCAGCAGCTCGGGATACTCCCGGCCTGCCCCGGCAAGAAGGACCGTTTCCAGCGTGCCGGGGCCTTGATTATCCGGGAAGATGTACATGGCGAGCGGCTTGATGTTCCCATATAGCTTAAGCCGTTCCGGCTCCGAGGGATCTGCCTCAAAATTTTCAGAATCCCGAAAGGCGTCCCGCAGCTGGCAGAGCAGCTCCGGTTTCCTTTTGGCCGCGTCCTTGGTGTCTGCATCTGCCAGTATGGCAATGCCGCGCAGCGCGGCGTCTGCATATTCCTTTCGGAAGGCCGGGAGGATGCCGCTCAGATGTGTACCCAGCTTCGACTCCCCGCCGGCATTGGACACGAGGACCCAGTAGCCGTTTCGGAACAGAAACGATGGATGGGTCACAAGCCACGTCAATTTCGCATCATTGCCCTGCACCGGGTATTGCCTGGGGATCGCGTTCCGCAGCGGTCCGGGAATATCTGAAAATACCTCGGCCTCCCGGAATCCCTTGAAATCCAAAATCCGGCAGACTGCCCGTACGTCATGTACGCCCTCGCAGATCACCAGGGAGAACAGCGGATTATCTGACATCAAAACCCCTCCCGTTGCCCATAGAATCCAGATCGCTCTCGGAAAAGCGGTTTCCGAATGTCTGTCCGCCATCCGCTTCCAGCCGGTAACAGGCCAATTCGCTCTCCTGGTTTTCCACTGCGCAGCTGACCAGCGCGGAGATGGCCTCCAGACTGTGGGTCGTTACAAACAGCTGCACATGAAACTGCCTGCAGGCGTGGAGCAGCCATGTAAAGACATGTTTGAGGTTGGATGCCTGCAGCGAAGTTTCGATCTCATCGATCAGCAGGATGCCGTCTTTTGCCCCCAAGACATTGGCCGCCAGGGAAAGGATTTTTTTCATACCATCTCCATACGTATAGAGCGGGATATTGCCGAAACGCTTGTGTTCAATGACCTGGTTGCGGCCAAACGATGAGCTGCCTTCCTCTAACTTAAAGCCTTCAATATTGGGATCGATCAGCTTCAGGAGCTTTACGATCTCCAGCTCCTGCTTTTTGGTTGTTCGATAGACAGCGGAATTGTTCCTTCCGGATAGATGGTCGCTGGGTGCCATATAGCGGATTGGCAGGGTTGGTTTGACAGACCGCAGGGGTAGCTTGGAATAATAGAATTCATCGACCGTGATGGGGATGACATCCTTTTGGTATTGGATATCTCCCTGAAACGTCAGGACATCTTGCTCGGTTGGCGGCAAATCGCCCTTTTTGCTGGGCAGGACATATCCGCGGAGTTCATCCGCCGAAACTGGCCGCAGGACATGGAGGAGTTCGCCGCTGATCGTCAGCGTATTGATCACTCCATCGATCCCGGCCTGGAACGCTATCTTTTTTACATCCTGGGAAAAGGGGAAAAGATTCCATAGACATTCTACTGGCGTATACATTTCCCGCATGTACATTCTGCTGGCCAGCAGCCGCTCCCTGGAGTTCCGGAGGATCACATCGATATTATCCGGGGCCTCGAACATCCTCACCGCTTCCAGTACACTGGTCTTTCCTGAGTCGTTATTCCCCAGCAGCAGATTCACGTCCCCCAGCCGCTTCAATTCCAGCCCCTTGATTCCGCGAAACTGTTCGATCTTCAAATAGTCGAATTTCATATAGGTCACCTCGTACCCCATACTCCTGGTATGTTTCCAGTATATCCTGTGGGGGAGAAAAAAATCCCAAAATTTCACTGGCTGCCGGGCAGGGAGATCAGCTCTGCGGTCCCTACACAGTCTGAGCTGTTGGGGGATGGTCCTGCTGAAAATGATTTCCCTGGACTGCCGGATTCGTCCTTGCGGACGCGGCCCGGCATGGTGTATAATGGAATCATAACATTTCCTGCAGGAAAAGTAAAGCACAGAAATTTTGCCCCAGGGAAATCAATGTTTAGCCTGACGATCCCCTCGATCGCATAAATTGTGTAGGGGCTCGCCCCTACGCAGATCCTGCCACTCCGGTAGCTGTCCGCCTCAAAAATTGATTTCCGTGGCGGCCCCTCCGCCGTCCTTGCAAAGCAGAGACATATGTGGTAATATGAACATGGATATATTTCTGTTTGACGGATTACAGAGAGCAGGTGGCAGTTTTGGACACAGCAGAGCAAAAACGCCGGAAAGATTTAGAACCTGTATTCACAAGCGTTTGAGTAACGTGTGGAAATGAGAAATTTTTA
>CAMWTG010000036.1 GCA_947177115.1 uncultured Clostridia bacterium | reverse complement strand
GACCTGCTCCGCGGCAAGCGCAAGCCCACCTACACCCCCCACGCCGACTGCGGCGACAACGTGATCGTCATCAACGCCTCCAAGGCCACGCTCTCCGGCAAGAAGCTGGAGCAGAAGATGTACCGCACCCACTCCGGATGGGTGGGCGGCCTGAAGGAGACCAAGTACAAGGATATGATGGAGAAGAAGCCCGAGCTGGCCATGCGGGTCGCCGTCCGCGGCATGATGCCCCGCAATGTGGTCACCAAGGATTCCCTCAAGCGCCTGCACGTTTACGCCGGCGACACCCATGAGCAGCAGGCCCAGAAGCCTGAGCTCTACGCGGAATAAGGAGGTAGAGGAACATGTATCAGTCTAAGAAGCCTTATCTGTACGGCACTGGCCGTCGGAAGTCCTCCGTGGCCCGCGTCCAGGTCTATCCCGGCGGCACTGGCGCCATCACTATCAATGGCCGTGACATCGAGGAGTATTTCGGCCTCGATACCCTGAAAATGATCGTCCGTCAGCCCCTGGTGGCTACCGCCAACGAGGGCAAGGTGGACATCGTTGCCACCGTCAAGGGCGGCGGCGTCAGCGGTCAGGCCGGCGCTCTGCGCCACGGCATCTCCCGCGCCCTGCTGCTGGCCAGCGATGACAACCGTCCTGTCCTGAAGAAGGCCGGTCTGCTGACCCGCGATCCTCGTATGAAGGAGCGCAAGAAGTACGGCCTCAAGGCCGCCCGCCGCGCGCCTCAGTTCTCCAAGCGCTGATATTTCAGTCAAACCCCGGAGCTGCAACGGTTCCGGGGTTTTCCCTTTTAAAATGGCCCGATGAAATTTTGCCGATTTCCACGCCGGTCTTGACAGACAGCGAGAAAATGGTAAAATTTATAAAAAAGCATCGATACGGCAGAAGGGATGGATGGGCTTTATGCGTAAGCACGAGCAGAGGGGGCGGCAAGCTTTGATCCTCAGTGAGCAGGCTTTTCCGATTATTGAACAGATCACTGCGGGAATGCCTGGCGGTTTCTTTATTTACCATGCCGATGGGGATGAGCGCCTGATCTATGCCAACCAGGCGCTGATTCACATGTATGGCTGCGAGAGCCTGGAGGAATTCCGGGAGTATACCGGCTATACCTTCTCCGGGTTGGTCCACCCGGAGGACTTGGCGGCAACCGAGCGGAATATCAAGGAGCAAATCGCTGCACACGACAATGACCTGGATTATGTGAAGTACCGCATTGTGCGCAAGGACGGCACCGTGCGGTGGATCGAGGACTATGGGCACTTCGTTCACACGGAACCCTACGGGGACCTCTTTTATGTCTTTGTGGAGGATGCCACGGAAAAGCATTTCCAGGCTATTGATGACGCCCACACAGCCCAGTTGGCCCAGGAGCGGCTGGAGGCTCTGGAGGCGCTGGAACACGAGACCACGGCGCTGAAGCTGGTGCATGAGATCCTGAGTTCAGGCATGTGGACGATGGAGTTTGACCGGCAGGGGCAGATGATCAGCGTCTTCTGGAGTCAGGACTTTCGCGCCATGATCGGCTACAAGGACGAGGAGGATTTCCCCAATGTCCTTAATTCCTGGTCGGATCTGCTCCACCCTGAAGACCATGACCGGGTGCTGCAGCAATATTATGCCGCGATTAATGACTATACCGGTAAGAGCATGTACAATGTGGAATACCGCCTTTTGACAAAGGACCGGGGCTACCGCTGGTTTCAGGCCACGGGCAAGCTCTCCCGGCGGAAGGACGGCACGCCCATCACCTATGTGGGCATGTTTGTGGATATCACGGAGCGCAAGGAGACCAGCGAGCAGCTCCAGGAGCAGCACAAGCTGCTGGAGGAGGCCCTGGTCAAGGCCCAGCGGGCCTCGCAGGCCAAGACGATGTTCCTCAACAATATGTCCCACGATATCCGCACCCCTATGAACGCAATCATTGGCTTTACCAATCTGGCCGCCACCCATCTGGATGACCGGGAGCTGGTGCGGAGCTATCTGGACAAGATCTCCGCCTCCTCCAGCCATCTCCTCAGCCTTATCAATGATGTGCTGGATATGAGCCGCATTGAAAGCGGCAAGGTGGTCATTGATGAGATGCCATGCAGCCTGCCTGAGGTCCTGCGGCACCTGCAGTCTATGATCCAGGGTGACCTTGAGGCCAAGAAACTGAACTTCCATCTGGACGACAGCGCCCTGGTCCATCCCTATGCGGTCTGCGACCGGCTGCGGCTGAATCAGGTGCTGCTGAACGCGTTGAGCAACGCGCTGAAATTTACCCCGTCCGGCGGACATATTTCTGTTTCCGCTGTTGAGCGGCCTGGAGATACGGCGGATACTGGCATCTATGAATTCTGCATCCGGGATACCGGCATCGGCATGGCTCCGGAGTTCCTGAAGCACATTTTTGAGCCCTTTGAGCGGGAGCGGACCTCCACCGTCAGCGGCATCCAGGGCACAGGCCTGGGGATGTCCATTACCAAGAATCTGACCGAACTGATGAAAGGGCAGATCACCGTGGAGAGCCAGCAGGGTCAGGGCAGCGCTTTCACCTTTACATTCCCCTTTCGGATCAGCGAGGCGCCCGATGCCCCGGAGGCAGCGGAAGATCCCGCTTCGCAGCAGCTTACCGGCAAGCGCCTCCTGCTGGTGGAGGACAACGAGCTGAACCAGGAAATCGCTGTAACTATTCTGGAGGAAGCCGGCTGCATTGTGGAAGTAGCCTCAGACGGGGCTGAGGCGGTAGAGAAGGTCTGCCGCTCCGTGTCTGCTCCCTATGACCTGGTCCTCATGGATATTCAGATGCCCGTAATGGATGGCATTGAGGCGACAAAGGCCATCCGCGCTCTGGCCGACCCGCGGCTGGCCCGCCTGCCCATCGTGGCCATGACTGCCAATGCCTTTGAGGAGGACCGCCAGCGCGTTCTGTCCGCCGGCATGAACGGCCATTTGGGCAAGCCTATTGATGTAAAAAAGCTGTTTGCCACTCTGCAGAGCATCCTCGGTCATGGGCAGGCGTGAGGGGCAGGCTGTCTTTTTAGCGGCGAGGACGGCGTGATCGGAAGATCACGCCGTCCTTCTTTTCATATCTGCATCCGTAATCGGGGAATGGGATGGAAGGGCGGATTTTCCCGCCAGTCAAAGAACGGTGGTGCAGAAGTCCGGACGCGATGCGCCCGGGGCTTTTTGCCTAGCCGGAAACCTGGCAGATGCTGTTGCCGTCCTTGTCTGAAAATTCCAGTTCATAAGAAGAAAACCCCATCATATGCAAAGCGCTGCCAGTCGTAGCATATTCATGGTCATAAAACAGAAAAACATCGCCTTCCCGGATGCCCTCTACCATATGTTCCGCGCTTTCATTGGACAGCGTCAGCACAGCGCCTGCGGCGTCCTCCGGCGGGTGAACGGCAACATAGGCGGCGCAAGTCAACGGCTGCCCGAACTCGTCCGGCCGCTCTGCGGTACGGGAGACGCAGAGCAGAGCGGGTCCCTCCTCCAGAGAGTGGAAAGAGGCGTTTGCGTTGGTAAAAAAGTCGCCGCGAAGGGGGTAGGACGTCACCGCCATACCCTCCGCCACATCGATCCGGTACTTAACGCCG
Organism: uncultured Clostridia bacterium; assembly: GCA_947177115.1. Lineage (GTDB taxonomy): Bacteria > Bacillota > Clostridia > Oscillospirales > Oscillospiraceae > Pelethomonas. The sequence continues at coordinate 11,102 of CAMWTG010000036.1, read as the reverse complement.
CCGATGGTGTTGAGCTCCACCACTGCCTCCGGCTCCGGGAACAGCGCCCGCCGCTCTCTCCGGCGCAGGTCCTCCATGTAGAAAAATGTTGGATGGCCCCAGACGTCCCACATCATGAACCCCAGCAGGACCGCCAGCAGCAGATTCCGCAGGATCTTTGCCCACCGGGGCCAGGGCGTGCGTTTTTCCTTCATGCCTCCGCCTCCTCCGTCAGGTCGATATGCAGCGTCCGCCGCAGCTGGCCGTAGCCGAAATCAAGTTCCACCCATTCCGCATCCTCCGGCAGGCCCTCGAACTCCAGCCCGCATTTCTGCCAGAAGCCCCAGCAGGCGCTCATACGGTGCATGCCGCAGGGAGTCCCCGCGCCGGTCCTGACGCCGGACAGGGCGAACCAGTAGTCCAGCGGCTCCTCCCACCGGCTCAGGGTGATGTCCAGCTCTATGTACAGATTCCATTGAGGACCGTCTGTTCCGCTGACCTGGCGAAGGACGGTCCGCTCCGGCCGGATGGTGTAGCCGCCGGTTTCAAAAGCCGCGCCCGGCGGAAGCTCCCGCGCCTCTATCACACAGGCGGGGTCCAGCATGTCCACGTCCGTCTGCAAATAGTTGTACAGGCCCATCCCGGGCAGTACGCGGTAGGAATACCCGGGCCGCACCGCCAGCATCCCCAGCATCACGCAGTACAGCACCGCCGCCCCCGCCAGCGCGGCCTGACTTGCCCGCCACAGATACCCCAGCCAGGGCTTGTGTACCCGCCCCAGCTCCTCTGCAACAGCCTCCGGGTCGCCCATGGTCCGCAGGGCGGCGTCCTCCTCCAGTCCGGAGGCCTCCCGCATATCCTCCAGGTGGGCCTCCAGCTCCCGCCGGACGGCCTTCCGGTCCGGACGGAAGCGTATTTTCTTTGTAGCCGTGTCCAGCCAGTCTTTTTCGCTCATGACCGCCCTCCCAGATCGTCCGTATTCGTGACCGTCTCCAGCAGCGTCCCATCCCTGTCAAAAAACTCCAGCGTATAGGGCGGCAGGTCTGTGGTGTGGAAAAGATTCATCAGCAGGAGGTTATCCGTATCCGGAGGCACCCCCAGCCGGAACAGGAAAACCGCTCCCTCCCGTTCTCCCTCTGCGGCATAGATCTTCCCGCCCTCATATCCGGTCAGGTCTATGGTCAGCTCCGCTCCCGCCGCCAGCGCCGGAGGATCTGCCGCCACCAGCCCTACGATCAAATTGGGTTCATACTCCAGCTCCGATGGCAGCACCACCAGCGTGGCCCCCTCCGGATTTCTGGGCCAGATGTTGACGGGGTGTGTGCGGGAGGAGGTCTGGATGGTGTACTTCGACACGCGCACCAGCATGGTCGGATCCCCCAGGGGACGCTCCCCCTCGCTCTCGCAGGAGAACACGGTGACAGACGGGCCATTGATCAGATGCGTCCGCTCATAGCGGCGCACCTCCATCTCCCCGGCAGGCAGCGGACAGCCGGTGCTCCACCAGAAAAATGCCAGCAGAACGGCTGCCGCCAGCAGGTTCCGCAGCGCCCGCAGGCGGTGTTTCCGCGCCATCATGAGATCACCTCCGCCATCAGATCCACCCGTACCGTACCGCCGCCGTAGCCAACGGGGACCTCCACCCACGCCGGAACGTCCTCCGGCCCCGGCAGGGAGAACCAGACAAGGTACCAGGAGGTAAAGGGCTCCTGCCACGTCTCACAGAAGAGGGGGCGGCAGTCGCGGCTGTCCCAGCCGTAGTGTTCCCCCTCGCTGTCCAACGCCATGTTTTCCAGCACCATATCCTGTCCGGAGGAGCAGGGCTCCCAGAATTTCCATGTATCCGCCCGCAGGCAGACCATCAGATAGCAGGATCTCTTCTCTACCATCTCCCCGGCCTCGTTTTCAGACGCATATTCGCCCCCCATCAGCCACGCCATAGGCACCCTGAACCAATAGCCGCCCAGCTTCTTCGTCCCTGCGGGACGCCACATCTCCAAAACGTCCCACTCCGTACCGTATCTGGTGGCGTAGACATCCCCCTCCGGCAGATCCGGACGGGACCCCAGCAGATCCGGCCTCTGTACCAGCATCCCCCATACGGCGATGACAACCGCCAGGACCAGGACCACCTGGCTGGCCCGCCAGAGATATCCCCACCAGGGGGCGTGGATGCGTCCCAGCTCCGCCGCGACAGCTTCCGGATCGCCCATGGCCTCCACGGCGGCCTTCTCCGCCTCCGGCAGGGGCCGTCCCTGTTCCACAAGGGCCTCCACCCGGTCCGCCAGATGGCCGCGCAGCTCCTGCCGCACCGCCTCCCGGTCCGGCGCAAAGCGGATCTCCCGGGTAGCCCGGTACAGCCAGCTCTCCGAAGTCATGTCCCGGCCCTCCTACGCCCCGGCCAGGATGGCCGTCACCGCCTTGGAGAAGGTATTCCACTCCTTCTTCTTCTCCTCCAATACCCGCAAACCCTTCTCCGTGACGGCGTAGTACCGCCTCACCCGGCCCTTGACCGTCTCTGCCTCCCGGGCCGCGATCAGCCTGTCCTTTTCCAACCCATGGAGGACGGGATACAGCGTCCCCTCCTTCATCTGGAACACATGCTCGCTCCGCCTGTCCAGCTCCTCGATGATCTGGTAGCCGTACATCTCCTTTTCCTTCAGCAGTGCCAGCACCAGCATGGATGTGCTGCCCATTTCCTTCTTCGCCATAGAAAGCTCCTCCCTTATAAATACATAGGACATCTAGGTATAGTATACCTAGATGTCCTATGTATGTCAAGACTTGGTTCAGATTTTTTTCACGGGATGCCGGACAACAGTTTTCAATTTCTCCGGCGCGGTCCGTCTGGGGTCGCCCAAATAGATCTCATGGTGCCGCCGCACATCGGAGAAATCGACAGCATACCCCTCTTTTTCTGTAAAGGAAGATAACTTGTCAATCGTTGCAGGCTCTGCATCATAGGGCCCTACATGGAGCACATGGGCGCACAGCCCCTCCTCCCACCGCCAGAACCGGGCTTTCTCCAGGGGCAGCTCCGGTTTTTTCTTCGCCAGCCTCTCCGCCGCCCAGGCAAAAACCTCCTCATCCACAAAATCCGGCTGGCGGATCATGCTGGTCCAGCGGAACGCGCTCTTGTCCGCCGGGGCTTTGCCGTCAAACCCGGGGTCATCCGTCCACCACAGCCCCTCCAGCGGCGGGACCACGTATTCAAAATACCCCTCCGGCTCCTCGCCGGACATCTTGCTCATTTTCACCGCAAAGCTCAGGCCGTACAGGATCTCCAGCGCCTGCTGGTATTCCGGCGAATTATTGGGGTCTCCCTGCCCGTCCACGGCGAAAAACACCATCTCCGGCACCTGCACAATGGCGGGGGTTTTGGGAAGGTACAGATGCTTTTCCGTTTTTTTGTAGTCGATCTTGTCCATGGGTTGCCTCCTTCTCTTTGTATGGGGTGTACCGGCGGAACGGGCCGGTGAGGACACCGGCCCCTACGGAGTCTTCTTCTTCCGGGGCTTTTTCTCCGGCAGGGCCGCGCAGGTGACCCGCACCAGCTCCGCCAGCGCCTCCCGGTCCTCCACGTCCGGCAGAAACATTTCCCCGCCGCCCTCGTAGGGGATGCCCCGGGGGCAGTCCGGAACCAGCGCCTCCCCGGCGGGGGTGATCTTCACCAGCGCCCGGTCATCGCAGATCACGCCGAAGTATTTCCCGTTGCAGTACAGCCCGTATTCCCCGAACATCCGGCGGTATGTAATGGTCCCCGCGCCGCTCATCTGCTCCGCGATGAATTCCACATAATGCAAGCTGGACGCCATCTCACCCCTCCGCCTTCCACTTCCGGCATTGCTCGATCCGTGCTCCGTTATCGCCCTGCTGCGGGTCGTAAGCGAACTGATAGAGCGTCTGGCAGGGAAATTCCGGGCACTGGCCGCAATGGGTATGGCTTTTTTCCTCGCAGCAGCTTTTTACGGGGCAGCTCTCGCCCCAAAAGGGCTTTTCAATATTTGTGCATCCTTTGCAGCCCATACTCTCCTGGAATCCGCACCCGCTGCATAAGATCCCGCATCTCGATTCTATCATGATATACGTCCTCTCTTCCTCGTTCTGTTATTCAGGGGTTGACAGCATCTTACCACACAGAATGTGACAACTACATGTCATATTTCTTCCGGATCATTTCCGCCAAGTTCCGCATTTCCTCCCGCAGCTCCGCTGGTTCCAGCAGTTCCGCCTGCTCCTGAAAGCTCAGCACCCACCGGACCAGCTCCTCCCGGTCCGGGAACCCCCGCCGGAACAGCAGGGACCCGTCCGCCTCCCGGGTAAAGCTCTCCGCGCCGTACTCATCGATCAGCCGCCACCGGGCGGCGGGACCGAACCGCACTACAGCTTCAAAGGCGTCCGGATACACCCGCTCCGGCGGCGTAATGGGCCAGGGCGCGGGACGGGGCGCAAATTCCTCCTCCAGCACCTCTAGCCCCAGCATCCGGTTGAGTTTGAACAGCCGCCAGTCCTCCCGCTCCCGGCACCAGCCGTGGAGGTACCAGCTGGACCAGCGGAACACCAGCTTGTTGGGCTCCACCACCCGCAGGCTGTCCCCGCCGGGGGCGCAGTAGGTAAACCGCACCGCCCGCCGCCGGACGCAGGCGTCCTTCAGCTCCGCCAGCCTGGGGGCCAGCATAGGCCCATACCAGGAGGCCAGGTCGATGACCACGCAGTCATCCTCCGCCGCCTCCCGGGATTGGGGCAGCTTCTCCATCAGCCTCTTGTAATACGCCGTGCCGGACACGCTGTCCAGGCTCCGCAATCCCGCCAGGATGGCCCCCCGGTCCGCGTCCGTCAGGAGCGTGCGGTCCATGGCGTAGCCCTCCATGATGGAGATGCCCCCGCCCCGGCCCCGGTCCAAGCGGATGGGAATGCCCGCCCGGCACAGCCGTTCTACATCCCGGTAGACGGTCCGCCGGTTCACCTCCAGCCGCGCTGCCAGCCGGGAGGCGGTCACCTTTTCCTCCCGCAGCAGGATGGCCAGGATACTGATCAGCCGGTCCATTGCCATATCGTCTCGCGCTCCTTCCCTGTGTGCCGTCCACAGCCGGGCATCCGGCGGGACAACGGATTTTTGGTGGTTTTCTGCATTCCCAAAGCCGGAGGCCTGTGCTACAATATGGGCGTAAAACAAAAAGCAGGAGGACGTCTATGCCGAATTTTACACGGAACGCCATCAAGGATTCCTTCCTCAAGCTGCTTAGCCAGCGGCCCCTCGACAAGATCACCGTCAAAGATATTGTAGAGGATTGCGGCGTAAACCGCAACTCCTTTTATTACCATTTTGAGGATCTGCCCGCCCTTCTGGAGGAGATCGTTGCCGAGCTGGTGTCCTCCATGATAGAACGGCATCCGACCATCGATTCGGTGGAGGAGGGCTGCGGCGCCATTGTGGAATTTGTGACCCAGAACAGGCGGGCCATCTATCACATTTACAACTCTCTCAGCCGGGATGTGTTTGAACGGCACCTGATGAAGCTGTGTCAGTATGTGGTGTCCGCCTATGCGGAAACCGTCCCCGCCGGATTGCTTTCCGATGAAGTGGACAAGGCTGTTGTGGTCCGGTTCCATCGCTGCGCCCTGTTTGGAACAGTTATCGACTGGCTCAATGAAGGAATGCATTATGATATTGCCGCCTATTTCCACCGGATCAGCCGGCTGCGCCTGGGCTGGCCGGAAAATTCAGACGCCGGAGCCTCCTGTGTCTGAATTTCAGTCATATGTTTCCCCATGCCTGATTTCTGGGCATGGGGTTTTCTTTTGCCCATTTTCAATTTTCCGCCGCCGCGCTATACTGCGAACTGTAAAGAGGACCCCGGCAATACGGGGAATTGCTTGAAGGAGGTGTATCTGATGAAAAGCCGCTCTGTGACCCCAATGCGGATCGCCAAAACCGGGTATATCATTATGTCGGCGGTGTTTTGCGTGGTAGGCGTGCTGTTCATCGCCCTGCCGGAGCGTTCGGCGCTGGTCATCGGACGGGCGCTGGGGGTGGCCATGATCGTGTTCGGCGCGGTCAAGCTGGTGGGGTATTTCTCCCGGGACCTGTTCCGGCTGGCCTTCCAGTACGACCTGGAATTTGGGATACTGCTGATCGCCCTGGGCACGATTTCTCTGCTGCGGACCGGCAACGTGATGGATTTCATCTGTGTGGCCATGGGAATCGCCATCCTGGCGGACGGATTGTTCAAAGTCCAGATCAGCATAGACGCCCGCCGTTTCGGCATCACGTCCTGGTGGGTGGTCCTGCTGCTGGCGGTCGCCGCCGGTACGGTGGGGCTGCTGCTGATCTTCCGTCCCTGGGAAAGCGCCCAAGTGCTGACGGTCCTGCTGGGCATCGCCCTGCTGGCGGAGGGGGTGCTGAACCTCTGTGTAGCCGTCAGCACGGTGAAGATCGTCAAGCACCAGCAGCCGGACGTCATTGAAACGGAGTATTACGAGGTGAGCGAGTACAAATAAGGCTGTGCGGGGATTTTTGATGCGGGCCCCTGATGCTCGCCCCTACACAAATCCATCTTAATCGCAGCGAATCAAAATTATTTAGAAAGGAAGTCATCCAACCTATGCGATTTTCCAAAGCAGTGGTCAAATACCGCGTACCCATTCTGATCCTCGCCCTGCTGCTGATGATCCCCTCCGTGCTGGGCATGGCGGGCACCAGGATCAACTACGACATGCTGGACTACCTCCCCGGAGACATGGAGACGGTCACCGGCCAGAACGAGCTTCTGGAGGAGTTCAATAAGGGGGCCTTTTCCTTCCTCATCCTGGAGGATATGCCCGCCAAGGATGTCTCCGCCCTGAAAGAACAGATCGAGCAGGTGGAGCATGTAGACACCGTGCTCTGGTACGACTCCCTGCTGGACGTCACGGTCCCCATGAAGCTGCTGCCGGATAAGCTATACGATGCCTTCAACTCCGGGAACGCCACCATGATGGCGGTGTTCTTCGACACCTCCACCTCCTCGGACCTGACCATGGACGCCATCCGGGAGATCCGGTCCCTTGCCGGGAGCCAGTGCTTCGTCTCCGGCATGTCCGCCCTGGTCACCGACCTGAAGGACCTGTGCGAGAAGGAGGAACCCATCTACGTAGGCATCGCCGTAGCCCTGGCCTGCGGGGCCATGCTGCTCCTGCTGGACAGCTGGCTGGCCCCCTTCGTATTCCTGGCCAGCATCGGCATGATGATCCTGCTCAACCTGGGTACCAACTACTTCATGGGTGAGATCTCCTACATCACCAAGGCCCTGTCCGCCGTGCTGCAGCTGGCAGTCACCATGGACTACTCCATCTTCCTGTGGAACAGCTACAACGAGCAGCGTACCCTCCGCGAAGATAAGCAGGAGGCCATGGCCGCCGCCATCCAGTCCACCCTGACCTCGGTGACCGGCTCCTCCATCACCACCATCGCAGGCTTCATCGCCCTGTGCTTCATGTCCTTCACCATGGGCCGCGACCTGGGTCTGGTCATGGCGAAAGGCGTGCTGCTTGGCGTGATCGGCTGCGTCACGGTGCTGCCCAGCCTGATCCTGGTATTCGACAAGCCGCTGCAAAGGACCCGCCACCGGGCGCTGATCCCCAATGCCCAGCATCTGGCCTCCGGGGTGGTGAAGGTGTTCCCCCTGTTCCTGGTGATCTTCGCCCTCATTATCCCGCCCGCGTTGTACGGGTATGACAAGACCAACGATGAGGTCTACTACGACATGGGCCAGTGCCTGCCGGAGGATATGGCTTACGTTATTGCCAGCGACAAGCTTAAAGAGGACTTCGGCGTATCCTCCACCCATATGCTCCTGGTGGACTCCAGCCTCCCTGCGAAGGAGGTCCGGGCCATGACCAAAGAAATGGAAGCCGTGGAAGGCGTGCAGTACGTGCTGGGACTGGAATCCGCGGTGGGTTCCCGGGTACCGGAGGGATTCCTGCCGGAGACCGTGACGGGCAAGCTGGACAGCGGCAAATGGGAACTGCTGCTGGTAAACTCCGAGTACGATGTAGCCAGCGATGCGGTCAACCAGCAGGTGGACCAGCTGAACGCCATTCTGAAAAGCTACGATCCCTCCGGCATGCTCATCGGCGAAGCCCCCTGCATGAAGGATATGATCGAGACCACCGGCCATGATTTCCAGGTAGTCAACGCCGTGTCCATCATCGCCATCTTCCTCATCATCGCCCTGGTGGAGAAGAGCCTTGTCCTGCCTTTCCTGCTCATCGCGGTCATTGAGGCGGCTATCTTCGTCAATCTGGGACTGCCCCACTATCTGGGCCAGAGCCTGCCCTTTATCGCTCCTATCTGCATCAGCACCATTCAATTGGGCGCAACCGTAGACTACGCTATCCTCATGACCACACGATACAAAACGGAACGTATCGGCGGCTCGGATAAGCGAAAGGCCGTCCATACGGCCCTGGCGGCATCGGTCCCCTCCATCATCGTCTCCGGCATGGGCCTGTTTGCCGCCACCTTTGGCGTGGCCCTGTACTCGGACATCGACATCATCAGCTCCATGTGCATGCTGATGGCCCGGGGCGCGGTGATCAGCATGGCATCCGTGATCTTCATCCTGCCGGCCCTGCTGCTGCTGTGCGACAGGCTCATCTGCGCCACCACGGCGGGTATGCGGCATATTGGCCGGAATAACAAGAACAACTTCATCTCGAATCAGGAGGTTTATGTAAAATGAAAAAGACAATTGTGAAGCTTACAGCCCTTGGTCTGAGCGCAGTATTGGCCCTGGGCGGCATCAGCGGCGCGGTATATGCCGGAGCCGTTGGCAATAACGGTACGTCTGTCCGGCTCCCTGCCGCCGCCGAAAAACTGACGGCGTCCAGCCCCGCCGCCGGTCCCGCCGCCTGCCGGGACGAGACGGTGTACGTTATGGCCGGCGCGGACGGCACGGTGGAAAAGGTGATCGTCAGCGACTGGCTGAAAAATCCCGAGGGGCTGGCCCTGCTGGAAGACAACGCCGTCCTCTCCGGCGTAGAGAACGTGAACGGCTATGAAGCTTTCTCCCCCAGCGGTACAGGCCGGGTCTGGGAGGCCAACGGCGGCGATGTTTACAGCCAGGGTACCTCCGACAGGGACCTGCCGGTGGACGTGTCCATCTCCTACACCCTGGACGGTCAGCCCATCACCCCCGAGCAGCTGGCCGGGAAGAGCGGCAGGGTCACCATCCGCTTTGACTATACCAACCGCCAGTATGAGACGGTGACCATCAATGGCAAGACCGAGCAGATCTGCGTGCCCTTCGCCATGATGACGGCGGTACTGCTGGACGGCAGCCGGTTTGCCAATGTGGAGGTGGACAACGGCCGGGTCTACAGCGATGGCGACCGGCTGGCTGTTGTGGGCATGGCCCTCCCCGGCCTGCGGGAAAGCCTGGGCCTGGACGAGGAAGATCTTGAGATCCCCGAATACGTGGCGCTCACCGCCGATGTGACGAACTTCGAACTGGAGACCACCTTCACCGCAGCTGTCAACAGCATCTTTGCCGGCCTGGACACAGATAAGCTGGACGATGCCGGCGGCCTGGGCGATTCCCTGGACGAACTGGCGGACGCTATGGACCAACTGATGGACGGCTCCAGCCAGTTGTATGACGGCCTGGGCGAGCTGCTGGAGAAGTCCGGCGAGCTGGCCTCCGGTGTGGACCAGCTGGCCACCGGCGCGGCCTCCTTACAGTCCGGTGTAAACGAACTGACCTCCGGTACGGCCCAGCTCAAGGACGGCTCCGCTGCCCTCCAGGCGGGGCTGGACCAGCTGACCGCCAGCAATGACACCCTGACCGGCGGCGCGGAGCAGGTATTCGGCACCCTCCTTTCCTCCGCCTCCCAGCAGCTCGCCGCCGCCGGGGCTCAGGTCCCGGAGCTGACCATTGAGAATTACAGCCAGGTCCTGGACGGCGTGACCGCCTCCCTGGGCGAGAGCCCCGCCGCCCGGCAGATCGCCGGGGTGAAAGCCTCCCTAGACAGCTATAACGACTTCTATCAGGGCCTTCTCCAGTACACTGCCGGGGTCGCCCAGGCCGCTGCCGGGGCCAGGGACCTGACCGGCGGCGCGGAAAGCCTCAGCCAGGGAGCGGGGGCGCTGTCCGATGGCGCGGCCCAGCTGACCGGTGGGCTCCAGTCCCTCCAGCAGAACGTCCCCGCTCTGGTGGACGGCGTGACGAAGCTCCATGACGGCGCGGGCGAGCTGTCCGATGGTTTGGATGAGTTCAATCGGGAGGGCATCCGGAAGATCATCGATGCCTTTGACGGTGACCTGGACCAGCTGGCCCAGCGGCTGCAGGCCGTGGTCAACGCCGCAAAGGACTACCGTTCCTTCTCCGGCGGCAGCGAGGCCGATGGGCAGGTAAAATTTATTTACCGCACAGCGGCCATTCAAATGGAATCCTGATTTACCAAAAGATGAAAAAAGCAGCGGCCCGTGGGAACACAGGCCGCTGCATCCTGTTTTACTTCTCTGTCTCTGCCGCCGGGATTCCCTTGGCCGCGCGAAGGGCCATAATGGCCGCTTGATAGCGTGGGATCAGTTCCGCGGCGTTCTTGCCATCGGTGAGGCCCAGCCGGACCGCTTCTTCCAGCTCCTCCCGGGCCCACAGGGGCGTCTCCTGGGTCCGCATATAGCTTTGCAAAGCTTCATAGATCTCTTTTCCCGTCATAATCTCGTCCTCCTCTTCCTCATAGGGCCGGATAAAGGCTGATACCAGTTTCCGGCTCCTGGTCCGGCGGTACACGCCGCCGCCGTTGGACTGACTGCCCTTGCTGCCGGGGGAGGTGTTCCCCTCAATGGCCGTAATGCTGTCACCGGCGGCGCTTTCCACAATGCCGGTGTGGCCGAAATTGTAGATCACCACGTCTCCCGGCAGAGGGGCGGCTGCCAGCTGCTCCTTCCGGTACTTCCGATACCAGCCCAGCAGTTCGGAACAGCTGGCGGTCCGGCAGGGCAGGGGCGCTCCCGCCTGATCGAAGCACCATTGGACGAACATCATGCACCAGGGGTATCCGTCCAGGCCATACCAGTCTCCAAACCGGGTGCGGTTGGACCCGGGCGGGCTCTCGGTCACGCCCAGCTGGCCGCAGGC
>CAMWTG010000035.1 GCA_947177115.1 uncultured Clostridia bacterium | reverse complement strand
CGTTGGATCTGGAGAGTCTCTCCCTTGACGATCTTTCCGCCCTGAACCGGATGTTACGGTCAATTGAGCCGCTGAAGGATGCGGATATGGAGAAACTGAACGCGGTAGTGCTGACAGCTGAACCGGGAGATATTATGGCGGTCTGCCAGCTGGCGGAGAACCTGGACCAGTTTGATTTCTTCCCCGGCATTCATACCCCGGAGGAATACGGCAGATACATGATCCAGCAGTCCGGCCACTTTGAGTATGACGAGAATCTGGAAGGCTTCTATGACTATCGCCGCTATGGAGAACAGCATGTGCAGGAGGAGGGCGGACAATTCAATGCTTGCGGCTATGTGGCTTACCATGGCACGCTGACACTGGAGGAGCTTATGCAGGCCGATCCTGCGGAGCGGCAGGCGCTGGGACCGCAGATGGGAGGGCAGCTATGTTGACACTGCATGTATCCAGCAAGGGCGTTGTGATCGGACAGCTGGAGCTTCCGGCGCCGCCGGATGAAGCCGCAGAAAAACTCAGGGCCATTCAGGCCAGGACCCATCCGGAGGACGTTCTCAGCATTTTCAACGCAGAGTGTGTGATCCCCGGCATCGGCTGGCTTCTCCAGCATACCGCGCTGGAGGGCAATCTGGAAAAGCTGAACCGGCTGGCGGAGACGATAGACGGGATGAACGAGGCGGGGCATTACCAGCTGTGCAAGGCCTTGACAACGAGCGGTCGACAGGGCCTGGACTGCATTCTCCAGACAGCGGCGCATATCGGGCGGAGCAGTATGGACAGGTATGAGGTCATCCCCGGCGTTAAGGACCACCGCGAGTTAGGGCGGTGGCTGGTGGAGCATGATCATCTGGCCGCAGAGGTGCCGGGATTTCTTCGTCCGCATCTGGACTACCGTTCCATTGGCATCAGCTACTGCAATGCCCATGAGGGGGAATTTTTGGCCAATGGCTACACGGGAATGCGGACAGGCATTCTGGAACAGGCCGTGGAGGAACCGGGCGTGCTCCGTCTGACGCTCACTGCCGCAAGGGGCGGGTACAATCTCAGCCTCCCTGCATCAGACGAAGATCTGGAGCAGGCCCAAAGGGCGCTGGGGTTAGACGGCTTTGCCCAGGCCGGCATCACGGAAGTGAACTGTTCCATACCCGTCCTGTCCAGTCTGCTGCCGCTGGACACGATCTGCGTAGAGGATGCCAACACATTGGCGCTCTGTCTCCAGGAGATGGAGCAGGAGGACGGCGGGATGATGAAGTTCTGCGCCGCCTTGGAAGCGGAGCAGCCGGATACCTTCACAGAAGCACTCAATATCGCCATGGATCGTGACGATTACGAGCTTGTCCCGGAGGATATGGACGAGTATGGCAGGCAAGTGCTTCGCCGCACTGGGGCGGATGATGAAGTCATCGATACCATTGACGGTTACATGGATTTTGCCCGGTTGGGCGCAGACTCCATGGCGGAGGACGGCGTCCGCCGGACAGGATTTGGGCTGGTGCGCCGCCTGAGCGCACCGTTTCCGATGCAGCAGGAAACCGGACCGCAGATGATGTAAGAAGTCCTGGACTTGTGAGAAAATCTGTGGTATGTATGTTGGCTGCAAATACAAATAAGAAAGGTTGTGAAATCATTGCAAATCAATATCTACAGAGACAGGATGCAGAAGGCGCGCCTTTTTGGCGCTCCCGTCCTGTGCAGCAGCGAACTCATCCCCCGTGAGGACGTTCCCCAGGGCTGGTACTGCTACGACCTGCGCGGCACTGCCCGCCATCCGGACGAGCCCTACGCCCTAGTGGATCGCGCGGAGGAGAACCGCGCTGGCTCTGTCCTCTCCTACCTGCCGCTGAAAAGCGGACGAGCCCAAAGCAGGCTGGTCAGGGATATGTTCCAGCTTGACGGGGTGCCGGTCAGTCTGAAGGAATTCTGCACAGATGAAAAGATCCGCTGCCCCAAAACGCCCCTCCGCCATATGCTGCGCCCCGCTTCTTCCGAGGAAGTGGGGCTTTTCTATAGCCAGACGCCGGAGAGGGATGAGGAGCTGGGGACCATCGGTCATGTCCGCATCGACTTCGGGTACGAAGGCAAAGAATTTTGGCATACCTGGTGGCCCAGAGGCCCGGAGGAGCTGAATACGCAGGAATTCAAGGAAGATCTGAACAAGGTGGTGAATGACCTGCGTCAAGGCATCCTGAAAGATCTCTCCTCCATGCGCCGGCGCTGCTATGGCAGCGAGGGCGCCATCGAAGGTGGCTCCTGCTGCCAGAACTATGGATTCACGCTGGAAACGGAACGGTACCTCTACCGTCTGCGGTGCAATCCGATAGAAGGCGATTATCAGGCGTACCTGTCATGCTTTGTCCGTCAGGAGCAGCAGATGGGCCTGACGGAGCAGGGACGGCAGAAGCTCCGGGAGTCCGCTGATCCACATATCCCTCATATCTATGACTGGTATGTAATGGAAGCCTGCAATACAGCGGATGAACAGTTTACCAGCGGGCTGTCCCTCGAAGAAGCCATCCAGCGCTACGCTGCCAGTGAGAATGACAGCAAGCGGCTGGGGGTCACCAAGGATGACATTGCCGCCGTGGATCTGGTGATACGGCATGACGGCCGGGAGTGGATACCGGAGGACTATCAGAAGTCGATGAGCTTTGCGGAAGACCCTGTGATCAGCGATGCGGTCACGCGCCTGCACCAGACGTTGGAGGGGCAGAACGCCAGTCAAAGCATGATGATGGGAGGGATCTGCTGATGAAAGATCTGTTTCAAAGCACCGCTTCACGAGAGGATTTTCAGCGCTGGCTGGATCTTGGACACGCACCGTTTACCATCTGGCAGGGCGAAAAGGTCCTGGTCACACTCACCAGACTGGAGAAAGGGCCGTCTGCTGAATATCTGTACCGGATATCTCCGGCACAGGACAATACCATCTCATGGGACAGCAGCCTGCTGTTCTGCGGTGTGTACGACACGGAGCACAGGGCCCTGTATCTGACAAAGGATTCCCTGAATATCTTCACAGCGGGCAAGTTCCCGCTCGTAACGGAAACCGGACCTTCCGTGGCCGGTGAGATCAGCGGCAGGATCAACCAGTGTGTGGAGGAGGCCATTGCCAATGACCGGAACCATCTTCCTGTGCAGGAGGTCACCGGCTGGCAGGCGGCGCGGGATCTGAAGGATTATCAGGAGTACGGCGCACGGGAAGAAGCCCTCCGGAGGTTCTTTGACGGCAGGGAGCCGGACGGGCGGTTCCACAGCGGCTATACACTGGACGAGCTGCCGGAGGCCGCATTCATAGCTTATATGCGGGACCCGGAGGGGTTTGTCCAGACAGAGGCGGAGATGTATATCAAAAACAATCAGGAAAAATTTCTCCTGCAATTTCAGAAAAACGATGCCCTGCTGGCGGAGTATCAGACGCTGATACAAGACGTTGGTTCTCCCATTCACCAGATGAAAGCCATCACAGAGGCCATCGACGCCTGCGGCGCGAAAATGGTGTCCGTCACCATTCAGAAAACCGGGGAGGAGCTGACCTTCAAGATGGACGCCGGCCAACTGAAGGGCTATCGCACCACCTATAACACCACCCATATCTCCGCCGCCGGACGCAGAGAGTTTGAGCAAATGTTTGGACGGTATGCGAGCTTCAGCGCGGAGGACGTCACAAAGATCACCTACGGCAGAAACACCATCTACGAGGCCGCAGAACCTGTGCAGAATATTGGAATGGGGGGAATGATGTAGATGAATCACGTACCAAAAGAATGGCTGGACTTCCTGCGCCAGCAGTTCCCGGAGGGCAGCCGGATCAAGCTCAGAGAGATGAAGGACGACCCCTGCCCGGTGGAACCGGGAAGCATGGGGACCTTGCAGCACATTGACGATCAGGCCACCTTTCACGTGGCTTGGGATAATGGACGTGGCCTTGGCCTGGTGCTGGGACAGGACAGCTTCTCCGTCCTGCCGCCGGAACCGCAAACGCAAACGCTGAAGTTGTTCATGCCTCTGACGGCGGATCTCTACACGCCGGACAAGTTTGGGGACATTCCGGAGGAGAGCGAGCTGCTGGACGGCCGGGAACTGCTGCGTTACGAGGACAGTATCCATGCCTCGCTGAACAGGGAGCGGACGCCGGAGGAGGCGGAGCGGGGATTGATGCGCTACTATCATGGATCGGACGGCGTGAATGAAAAGGTCCTGTCCTACGTGTTCACGGTGGAGGAGCGAGACGGCCAGCTGTGGGGCGTGGCAGAGTGTAAAGTTCAGGGGAAGTTAACGCCGGAGGAATTGGACCAGCTTATGGAAAGCGTAACTGGGCAGGCAGCTGACGGGTTTGGCGAGGGTTATGAGTAGCGCCCCATCCGTATCGGGGACGGCGAACTGTATGTCCATCTGTGGAACAGCGATGATTGGAGCATTATGACGGAACAGGACCGCTTTGATCCGAAATTCTCTGAAAAGCTGCCGGAGATATGCTATTCCACTCTGCCGGGAGATGAGAAGCTCATCTACATCCTGCGGGGCGAGAACGGCTGCCACGTGTCGGAGAACAGCAGCAAAAAGCCTGACATCAACCGCCATATGGCGGACTACCACAACCGGTGCCGGGGCGTCTCCAAAGCCCAGGAGCAGGCCATGCTGCATGGCTGCCAGTCCGGCTGGGACGGCCCCGCCGCTGATCCCGGGACGTATGCTCCGCAGGCAGTTCACGCGGAGGGCCTGCCGGAACTGTGCTTCTCCACCCTGCCCAGCACCGGAGCGCTCATCTGCATCAAACGCGGGGAGAGCGGTTACAGTCCTTCCGATTGGAACACCGGCGACCCCGCCCGGAACAGAGAGCTGGCGGACTACAACAACCAGCGGCTGGGCGTCACTCAGGCACAGCGGCTTGCCATGGAGGCGGGCTCCTTATATGGCTGGACCTGTCCCGCCGCTGACCCCAGGACCTATGAACAAACGCCGCAGCTGATGGGGGGTATGAGCATATGAACATGGAAGAATTGAAAAAAACGATGCAGGAGGAAGACCGGCAGGCGGCAGAAGCGCAGGCTGCCATTTCCGCGCTGATCGATTATGCCGCGGTCCTCGCCCAGAACGGAGGAAAAGAGTATCTGCCTGACCTGCGTGACGTTGTGTCGGGCATGGCGGCAATGTGGGTGCCGGAGGATTTCATTTACAGCTTCAATGAGCCCACCAAAATGCAGCGGGAGGCCGCTAAGCAGATCACCGCTGCGGTGCGGAAACGGACCTGCACAGCCATTACCGGCGAACAGGCGTCATCCATCATCCGGGGTCTCAGCATCCACGCGGAGGTGCTGGAGAAAGAGGGATACCCCCTTGCGTTCTGGCAGTGCTGCCGTCTGGCCCGGCGGCTGCGGGAGGATTTCACCGGTCCGACCTCACAGCCGCTGGTCCTGCAGGGAGACTTCATTCCCGATGAAAGCGAACGCTTTGTACGATTCGGCACAACGGACCGGGATCATATCATGCATGGGCAGATCTGCCGGCATCCCGTGCTGATCTTCAATGAGCCGGTCCCCGCAGAAAAGATCCCGGAGGGGTGGCACGGCTTTCATCTGAGCGGACGAAATATCAGGGATGCGGACCGTCTGTGGTGCTTCCGGCAGCTTAACGATTACACGGGGAGCGTTCTTTCCCAAATGGATTTCCTTCCGGGCAAACGCCGGATGATGCGGATCGATGGTCAGTTTACCGCTTTCCGGGATCTGATCACACTGGAGGAGTTCTGTCGGCAGTCCGGATTCCAACCGCAGGATTTTGACCGTCTGTTCCCTGAGATGGCAATGGAACCTGCACAGGGAGGGATGACCTTTGTCTGAGGTATTTCACGTCTGCGCCTCCCAGGGTGGAAACAACTGCGTGGAGCTGGGCCTCCCCGCCAGCGATTACGAGATGCTGGATCTTATGGAGCGGCTGCGGCTGGAGCCCGGACAGCCGCCGTATCTGGAAATCCTGAGATACCGCGAAGAATTTGACTATCTGGAGAGATGCATCCACGATCAGCCGGATATCTGCCAGCTCAACGCGCTGGCAAGAAAGCTGTCGGCGTTCTCAGGCGTGCAGGATATGGCGGTATTTGAGGGGCTGGTCGGGAAAGAGATCTGGGAAAAATCCCGTACCATCCCCATCCCCCGCCTCATAGACTTCGCCTGCGGCACGGAGAGAAGTCCTGTTGCGGAGGGGGTAATGACGGACGTCCAGCTGGGAAAGTTCCTTGTGGAAAACGAATTTATAGAGGAGGCCAACAGCCTGCCGGATGCCGCGCTGGCGCTGCTGGACTATGGAAAGATTGGCAGGGAGCACCGGGAGGCCGGGAACGGGGTATATACGGGCTTCGGCTATGTGGAGCTGCACTCGGAGCCCCAGCACGTCAGCGAGGCCATGGATTTCCAGCCCCGGAAACCGGCGTACACCATCCTGCTCAACATGGCGGCGATCCCCCTGACCGGAC
The DNA here is from genome assembly GCA_947177115.1 of uncultured Clostridia bacterium. GTDB lineage: Bacteria > Bacillota > Clostridia > Oscillospirales > Oscillospiraceae > Pelethomonas. The sequence goes on along the minus strand of CAMWTG010000035.1, from coordinate 8,229 downwards.
CGGTCCGGCAGGAGGATATGGTCCAGCTGCGGCTGCCCGCTCCGGAGAGCCAGGTACATGAGGCGCTGGAAAAGCTGGGTGTGGAAAGCTGGAAGAATGTGGCTGCATCGATCTGGGACAGCCCCATCCCCCGCCTGAACCATACAACGTATCTGGACGGAGAAATGCCGCAGATACTGGAGCTGGCCCAGCGCCTGTCGGAACTGGACGCACAGGACGGCCTGCCCAGGTACAAAGCTGTCCTTGCGGCGGCGGACTGCAGCGAAATCGGACAGGCTCTTAGCCTTGCCAGTGCAGTGGACGCGTACATCTTTGACCCTGCGGTCAGCAGCCCGGAGGATGTGGCCATGGGGGAGCTGTGCGTGATGGCCGGCCAGGAGTGCGCTGCGGATTTCGCGCAGTATGTGGACCTGCCCGCCTTTGGCCGCGCCCTGCTGGAGCGGGACCACGTGGTTATCACAGGGTACGGGCTGATAGAACGTCAGAACGGCCAGCCGATCCTGCAGGAGGAGCAGGCTTCCGGACTGAGAGAAATGGAGATGTAATATGACGACAGATATTTATGAGGACAAGATGCAGCTGGCCGAAGTGCTTGGCCATATGGCGCTGTTTTCCGATGAGACCGTGCCCCGGAACATCGTTCCGGACGGCTGGTACTGCTGCTCTCTGGAGGCCCCTGGTGATGATCCCCTGGAGGAAGGCGTCCTGGTAGCCGGGGACGGCCGGTATTACTGCGGGACGATCCTCTCCCCGGTCCCGCTGATGGACGGGAAGCCGAAACCGCTGGATGGGCGGATGTCCCTGTCGGGTGATGAGATAACGCTGGCGGACTTCTGCCGGCAGTACGGTCTGGCGTACCCGGAGGATAAGCGGCGCTTCGTCTTCTGCCCTGATCCCCTGAAAGACGCGCCGCCTGAAACGGAGCAGCTTCTGCGCGACACGGTAAACGCCATCCAGAAAAGCGATCTGTATAAGGAGTTTTTGCGCGATGGCAGAGAGGACTATTACCGGATGGAGCTTTCCTGTATTCTGTCCGCTCCGGAGGGGAGTGCGCCGGACAACCTTACCGCTATGGTGGTATGTCTGGATGCGGACGGCGAGCCGGACGATGATGAAACCTTCCTCTTCCATCCTTGTACGGACCGGGAGCCGGTACAACTGTGGGGCGGCAACTGGGACCGCGATCTGTTTGATGAGCTGGAGAAGGGCCGCGGCATCCTCTACATGCCGGTATCCTGCCATGCCGCAGTATGGTCCCAGCTGGACGAGTACGGCACGGAGGACCGGCTGCCGGAAGGTGTGGCGAAGTACCTGCGGTACTGCCATGATGCCGGGATCACGCCGGAAAAAATACTGGAAGAATCCCCGGCTCTGGAGTATATGACCGGCGCCGTGTCCCGGATGATGGAGCGGGCATGCTCTCCGGAAGGGATGGTGATGATGTGAAGGTGAACGCGGACCTCCTGCTGCGCCTGCCGGGCACAGCGGATGAAAATCGGGCGGTTTGTCCGGTATCCCATCACTTGTCATAGCAGGAGGACTGTGGTAATATGTATCCAGAATACACTGGCTGGAGGTCATAATGGAGACGTATAAGGTATTGGATATCCAATTTGAGCATCAAGGTTCATTGGAGCACATTTATCCTGTTTTGCTGCTGGGCGGATCAGATACAGTCCTGGTTGATTGCGGCTATCCGGGATTTATGAACTTAATTGAAGCTGAATTGCAAAAACAGGGAGTTTCCCCATCAGATTTGACAAAGATTGTTCTGACCCATCAGGATGATGACCATATGGGGGCTGCCAAGGAGTTTATAAGCAAATATCCGCATATCCAGATCGCCGCGTCTTCTATGGAAACGCCTTATATAGAGGGGAGGGAAAAGAATCTGCGGCTCAAGCAGGCCGAAGAACTGCAGGCGGCTTTGCCGGAGGATATGCAGGAATTTGGCAAGCAGTTCTGCAACAGACTGAGACAGGTGCAGCCTGTTCCGGTCGATCTGGAACTGCATGATGGCGATTGCTTTGACTGGGGCGGAGGCTGCAAGATCATCAGCACACCTGGTCATACACCGGGACATATCTCTCTGCTCCTTCCCAAGGAAGGGACGCTGATAACCGGGGATGCTGCTGTTGTTGAAGATAACGAACTGGTTCTGGCTAATCCGCAATTCTGCCTGGATATCGAAGAAGCAGGCAGATCATTGGCGAATATCAAAGGATTGGTCTGCCGGCAGTTTATCTGTTACCACAGCGGCATATTCAGAATCTAATATCTCAGAGGGGCCGTTTCTCCGGAGGGACAAGCGGCCCCTCTTTTTTGCGCCCTTTTCCGGAGGACCGGCCCCGGAAAGGACAAGGAATGGCAAGCGAACAGCTGAGAATTTATCTGAAGGGCAACTGTTTGGGCAGGAAGAAGGCTATCAAGAGCCCGGAACTGGAGCAGACGATGGGCGTCAGCGGCAATGAGCTGCGAAGGCAGGTCAACCGTCTGAGGAGACAGAAGGTCCCCATTTGCAGCGGCGCGGAAGGATACTTTTATGCCAGAAACGCCGGCGAGATCTATGCCACCATCCACAGTCTCAAGGTCATGATCGTGGGACTGGAACAGGCTGTGGACGGTCTGGAGGCGGCGATGGAAAACTTCGGGGAGGTACAGGATGGAGCTGGGGTTGACGGCTAGGCCGCCGTTTCCGTGGGTCGGAGGAAAAGAGCGGCTCCAGTACATCATCCGGTCCATTTTCCCGCCCAGACCGCCCCGCTTCGTGGAGCATTTTGGCGGCAGCGGGTCGATCCTGCTGGGCCAGCCCATGTGTCTAGGGCGGATGGAGGTCTACAACGACTACGATTCCGATCTGACCAACCTGTTCCTCTGCATCCGTGACAGGACCATCGAACTGCTGAACGAGCTTGGCTTTTTCCCTCTGCACTCGGAGGAGGAATTTTTGATCCTGCTGAAGATCCTCCGGCGTGAGACGATGCTGCCGGACTTCACGGAGAGCGAGCTGGCTGTGGCAAAAGCCGTCCTGACCGGCATTCAGTACGAGCAGGTGGAGAAGATCCTGCGGGGGCGCGCCTCGGCCTGGGATGTGAAGCGGGCAGCTGCGTTCTATACGGTGGACCGCCGCAGCTTCAACAGCATGCGGCAGACCTTTGCCCTCCGCCCCACCAATATCCGCAGCTTCTTCAAGCTTATCACCATCGCCGCCCTGCGGCTGGAGAGGGTCGTCATCACCAACCGGGATTTCGAGGATTCCATCAAGGCCAACAACAGTGAAAACACACTGCACTACTGCGACCCGCCCTACTTCGAGGCGGAAAAAATGTACTCTCCGGGCTTCTCGCTGGAGGATCACTACCGGCTGCACAATGTATTGCGGGAGTGCAAAGGCTACAGAGTGATCTCCTATAACGACTGCCCCTTTATCCGTGAGCTGTACGGCGACTTCTATCTCATGCATTTTGAGCGGCAGAACTGTATGTCTCAGACGGAGGGCGCGGTCTATGAGGAGCTGCTGATTACCAACTACGATCCCCGGCCCATGCTGGCGCAGAATACAGAGCAGTTCAATATGTTCGAGCCGGATATGGAAAGTGGGAGGCTGATCCTGGTCCATGAGCCGCATGATCCGATTTGCGTGGCAATGTCGGGCTGTAAATAAAAAATGGAGGAAATTATGCAAAAATTTATCAAAGAAACTACCAGGAAAAAGCTGGTCATTCCCAACGCCGCACTGAAACTGAGCGGTCTGGAAAAAGGCGAAGCGGTAGAGATCCGCGCGGCAGACGATGTGGTGATGATCCTGCGGAAGAAGATGACCGCCATGGAACTGCTCCGCGCCATCGACAGTATCCAGGATGCGGCGCTGGAGCTGACGCTGCACATTGTCAACGCCTGCGGCCCCTGCGAGGATTGCAATGGCAGCGGCGGCGAGGACTGCCCCGCTGACCCGTCCCGCACAGCGACTGTCATTCCGGATGAGGTGCGGAAGGAGGTCCATATCCCGGCGGACGCCAAGCTCTGCGCATGGCCGGGGGATAAACCGGGGACGGTGACGGTAGGGCAGGCGGACTACCGCTATGACCTGACGGATGTTCCGGCGTGGGAGCTGGAGATCCTGGCCTCCCACGGTGTGTGCCTGGGGAACCTGGAGGTGCGGCTCATGGCGGAGGACGCCGTCTATGGAGCGTGATTTTCCTTATCTTTACTATGGCTCCTATGGAGATGCCAAACAATATGGCGAGGAGAAAAAGTACGATGCCAGCTTCCGTGAGAATGTTGTCTGCTCACGCGCCATTGAACAGGCTGTCCGCGACTGTTCTGACGAAAGGGGAGGGCTGTCGGAGGGCTGTGCCAGACAGGTGCTGGAACAATACGGCTTCAAGCGGGTGAACTTCGTCCTCGCCAACTCTTTGCAGGAAATGGGCTACCCCTACCTGATCAGTGACGAGACGCGCGCCTGGGGGCAGGGATTTTATGTACCCGCAGATGGCCGCAACCGCTATTTTACGGTGGATACCGCTGCGGACCTGCTGGATAAGTTCATTGGTCAGGTCAAGGCTTGCTACCAGGCATTGGGCCTGTTCGGTCAGGAACATTGTGTGGACAGCCAGGATCAGCAGGACTATACCGGCAAAGTGCTGATACTCAGTCCGTTTTCTATGGAGGAAAGCTGCTGGGACACACATAGCCAGGTCTGGCTGGCTGAGGGGGGCTTTGGGTGTTATCCCGGTACTTACGGGTGGGCTCTATATGCCACCTGCCTGGGCAGCGGAGAACAGGCCCGATGGGACCGCAGCAACTTTATTGGCATCATGAAAGAGGAGTACCTGCCGGACTGGGCGAGGGAGAAGCTGGAGGAAATTCAGGCGCCAAAACAGAGCGGACCCACTATGAATATGTGAAGGAGAACAACATGAAACGAACCGTATTTTTGCTGCTGGCGGCGGTGCTGCTGGCAGCGTCTATGTCCCCCATTGCCCTGGCGGCGGAGGTGTGCTATCCCACCGCTGTGGAGCAGAACGAGGATGGCAGCGAGATCCGGAAGGTCTATGATCTTGAGCCGGGACAGGACCCCGCCGGGATCTCCCGCTCGGATTTCGAGCAGAACGGCATCCACTATACCCTGACGGACCTTCTCAAGCAGGAGATGCCGGAGTATCAGGAGCGGCAGCACACCGAGGAGGTGTCGCTGGAGAGCAAGAACAAGGATATGGCCTCCATTCTGGCCCTGCTGCCCCAGCAGAAGGAGTTCGTCACGGAGGACGGCCTGTCCGGTACGCTGACCCTCCGGCTGGACACCGTCCAGGTGGAGACGGCGGGGTATGGAAAATCCAGCAAGACCGTGACCACCACCCGCCGCTACCCCAACCTGGGCAGTCAGGACACCAGCTACATCCCCAAGACGGTGGAGGAAAACGGCAGGACGATGACCCTCCAGGACATTTCCTGGCAGACGGACAACACCGCCAATATGGACGACTATGCGCTGGGCGACCGGTACACCGCCGTGGCAACCTATTCCGGCACGGCTACCAGCAGCTACGTTACCGGCTACACGGTGACTGCGAAATATGAAGGCACGGTCAGCAGGATCGCGCTGGACCGGGTGCGGTATGTGGCCGTCTTCGAGGGTACGGAGATCAAGCCGGTGGTCACGCTCCCGGAGATCGAAGACCCCGCCGCTATGCCGGACAACACCGGTGCAGAGGGCGGTTTTCAATTTAACTGGGCGTACATCCTGGTACCCCTGGGCGCTGTCGTCCTCGCCGGAGGCGGCGTGGGCGCGGCGCTGTTCCTGAAGAAACGCAGTGAATCCGGAGAGGAGAGTGCATAATGAAAGCGCAAAGATTTGTAACAATGATTCTGGCGGTCTGTATGCTGCTGGCCCTGGCGGTTCCGGCCTGTGCGCTGGAGTACACCTTCGACGGGGAGGAGCAGGGCGGCTACGGCAAGCCTACTTCCGTGGAGCCAGTCGTGACGGCGGACGGCGGCGCGCAGAAGAACGAGGACGTCAGCAAGAACGCCGCCCTTATTCCGCCCGGTTTCGGGACGCCCACCAGCAACACACTCAATACCGGCGAATATCTGACGCCGAATCTGGCGCCCAATGCCATGCCCGCCACCGGCGCGACCATTAACGGCGATTTTGTCGTGGTATTCCCCCCGGACATGAGCGGCCTGTCCGCTGAGTCCGTCCCCGCCTGCCCTTCCGCCGGCAGCACCATGGTTCCCGGAAGCGCTGAAGTCACGGTGACTGTGCCGGAAACCACAAGTTCCGGTTATACCGAGGTCACGGAGGATCTCTATTATAGCAACGGCAGCCTCGGCACATTGGAGATCCCGGCAATCAATCTCAGGGTGGGCATCTTCGAGGGTACGGACGCCTCCACGCTGAAGCTGGGCGCGGGCCACTTCGAGGAGAGCAGTATCTGGGACGGCAACGCCGCTTTTGCGGCGCACAATCGCGGGACGAACGCTTACTTCGACAAGATCCATACGCTGGAGCTGGGCGACAGGATCACGCTGACCACCAGGCTGGGGACCCGTACCTACGAGGTGACAAGCGTATCCAAGGTCAGCGAGACGGACCGCAGCGCCCTCGCCGCCTCCCAGTCCAACGTGATCACCCTGTATACCTGCGTCCGGGATGAGCGGGACTTCCGCTGGTGCGTCACCGGCGCGGAAGTTGTGTAAATTGCTTCGTTTTACTTGCTTTTCTTCTCCATAAGTTTGCAGATGTTCCGCTGGACTTGTGATGCTTTCTGCGATATTGTAGTGTCAGCAAAAGGAAAAACCATTACAATATGAGGAGGAACGATCATGAGCAGAAGAAAAGAAATTGCCCTGGTAACGGCGGGTATCCTGGCGGGGATCGCCGTCAGCGGCCCAGCGGCTCAGGCGGCGGCGGGCCTTATGGCCAACCCCAGCAGCCAGAAGTTCTATCTGGAGGACCGGCAAATCAGCCTGCAAGCCTATGAGATAGGCGGCAGCAACTACGTCAAGCTCCGGGACATCGGACAGGCGGTGGACTTCAGCGTTGCCTACGATGCCGCCACCAACACCGTTACCATCAGCCTAGACAAACCCTATGAAACGGAGGTGATCCCACCTGCATCAACCCCGCCGGACAGCCAGACCTCCCCCTCCGCTCTCAGCAAAAACACGGACGGCTCCATCAACGTCCCCCAGGACGGCAGCCGGTACGTCCCCCAGGCAGGAGATGTGATCCGCTGCGATGACGGCACCAACTACACCATCACGGATGTAACCCGCTATGATAAGAACATGTTCGCTGCCGGTCCGGTGGGGCCGCTGCCGGAAGCTACCTGCGACTGGTCCCAGTTTGACCAGCCGGAGCTGCCGAATGCGGAAGTCAGGCATTACTCTCTGCAAGCCGGAGACTACATTTTCATTCGCAATCTTTACGAGACGCGCCGGATGCTCTATAGCCTCTATAATGCTATGGGCGAGGATGATTGGATCATGCAAAACGGCAGTCCGAGACGGCGTGGAGACGGAACACCTTGGGTCCACATCTATCTGACATTGCCGGAAGATATGGAATCCGTACCTTTCTGGCCTTGGCGGGAGGAAGACGTTCCAGAATCGCTCCATTCCTGCCCAGGAGGAGACTATTATCTGGAAGTTTGGGATGTATTTGCGGATGGAATCTTTCTGAGAACTGAATATCATTTGCGCTGAACACAGCACAGAATGCGAGGCGGTGTATCCTTCTAGGATACGCCGCCTCACTATATCCCAAAACTATACGAGGAGGAACCAATATGAAACGAAGAATCCTGGCCCTGCTCCTGGCCCTGGTCACAGTGTTAGGAATGTTCCCGGCCACAGCGCAGGCCGCCTCCAGCGAGGAGGAGGCCCTGGGCGAGATCAAGATCTTTTCAGACGGCACATCACTGGATTATCTCTCCATCAACGGTGCGGCCCGTTCTCAAAAGTACACATACTATAATTTTGTGGATAAGAACGGCAAAACCAACGAAATTCCAGCATATTGCATTAACCCGAATACTAAGGGTGTACCGCAGGCGGTCCCCGCAGGGACCGGCATTGACTACCTTGCCAACCAGAAATGTACGGATACCAAGGTGCTGGGCATCGTGGCCAGCGGATACCCCCATGTGGCGCTGGACAAGCTGGGGCTGAACAGCAAGTACGAAGCCTACTACGCCACCAAGATGGCGCTGTGGTGCCACCTGCTGT
>CAMWTG010000034.1 GCA_947177115.1 uncultured Clostridia bacterium | reverse complement strand
AGCTGATCTTCCCCGAGATCGAGTACGACAAGATCGACAAGATCCGCGGCATGGACATCATCATCTGCACCACCGCCGAGACCGATGAGGAAGCCAAGGCTCTGCTGGAGCTGGTTGGCGCCCCCTTCGAGCGCTGATAGGGAGGATTAAAAAATGGCAAAAAAGTCTATGATTCTTAAGCAGCAGGCCGAGCCCAAGTTCTCCAGCCGGAAGTACAACCGCTGCAAGATCTGCGGCCGTCCCCATGCTTATCTGCGCGATTACGGCGTATGCCGTATCTGCTTTAGGGAGCTGGCCTACAAGGGCGAGATCCCCGGCGTCCGCAAGGCTTCCTGGTAAGGGGCTTGTGGGGGCGGAGAGGATCCGTCCGCACAGCATGCGGCCCATGTCCTGTAGGACGGATGATATCCGCCCCTGCAGGACGGCGGAAGAACCGCCAACAAAATTGTTAACAGGATGTTGAAAGGTCGTTGGGAATTTCCAAATTCGTGACGATACCTCAACACCTAAACAGCCAGTGGCTGTAACTTCGAATGAGGAGGAAAACATTCCATGCACATCACAGACCCCATTGCGGATATGCTCACCCGCATCCGCAACGCGAACAGCGCCAAGCATGCCACCGTTGACGTCCCCGCTTCCAACATGAAGAAGAGCATTGCTCAGATCCTGCTGGACGAGGGCTATATCAAGAGCTTCCAGCTCATTGACGATGGCACCCAGGGCGTTATCCGCATCACCCTGAAGTACAACGGCGGCAAGGAGAAGGTCATTTCCGGCCTGCGCCGCGTCAGCAAGCCCGGCCTGCGCGTTTACGCCGGCGCGGACGAGCTGCCCAAGGTCCTGCGGGGCCTCGGCATCGCCATCATCTCTACGTCCAAGGGCGTCATGACCGACAAGGCCGCTCGCGCGGCCCACGTTGGCGGCGAAGTCCTGGCATTCGTTTGGTAAGGAGGGTATTTGACATGAGTAGAATTGGAAGAATGCCCATTACCGTTCCCGCCGGTGTGGAAGTCACCGTGGCCGAGGGCAACCTGGTCACCGTCAAGGGCCCCAAGGGCACCCTGACCCAGCAGCTCCATCCCGATATGATCATTGAGAAGGAGGGCGCGGAGATTCACGTCAAGCGCCCCTCCGATGACAAGGCCCACCGTTCCCTCCATGGCCTGACCCGCACCCTGCTGCACAACATGGTGGTGGGCGTCAATGAGACCTACAAGAAGGAGCTGGAGATCAATGGCGTGGGCTACCGCGCCAGCAAAGAGGGCAAGAATCTGGTGATGAACCTGGGTTACTCCCATCCCGTCACTGTTTCCGAGATCGATGGCATCACCATTGAGGTCCCCGCACCCAATAAGGTCGTCATCATTGGCTGCGATAAGCAGCAGGTTGGCCAGTTCGCCGCCGAGGTCCGCGAGAAGCGTCCCCCCGAGCCGTATAAGGGCAAGGGCATCAAGTACGTGGACGAGGTCATCCGCCGCAAGGTCGGTAAGACCGGCGCGAAGAAGTAAGGAGGCGAGCTGAAAAATGATTAAGAAACCCAATACCAACGCTCAGCGGCTCAAGAGGCATCAGCGTGTGCGCGCCAAGATCTCCGGCACCGCCCAGCGCCCCCGTCTGAACGTGTTCCGCAGCGAGAAGAACATCTACGCCCAGGTGATCGATGATGTTGCCGGCGTGACGCTCTGCTCTGCTTCCTCCCTGAAGCTGGACGGCAACGGCGGCAACAAGACCGCCGCCCGCGAGGTGGGCAAGGCTGTTGCCAAAGCGGCCCTGGCCAAGGGTATCGAAGAGGTGGTTTTCGACCGCGGCGGCTACCTGTATCACGGCCGCGTGGCGGAACTGGCCGAGGGCGCCCGTGAGGGCGGCCTGAAATTCTAAGGGAGGAGAAGAGAATATGCCTAGATTTGAAAAACCCCAGAGTGAGTATATCGAGAAGGTCGTTCACCTCAACCGCGTCAGCAAGACCGTCAAGGGCGGCCGTGTCATGAAGTTCTCCGCCCTGATGGTCGTTGGCGATGGCAAGGGCAAGGTGGGCTTCGGCCTGGGCAAGGCCGCCGAGGTCCCCGAGGCCATCCGCAAGGGCCTGGAGGACGCCAAGAAGAACATGATGAACATCACCGTGTCCGGCACCACCATCCCCCATGAGGTCATCGGCGAGTTCGGCGCCGGCCGGGTTATGCTCAAGCCCGCCGCCGAAGGTACCGGCATCATCGCCGGCGGCCCCGTCCGTGCCGTCATGGAGGCGGCCGGCATCCGGGATATCCGCGCAAAGTGCCTGCGCTCCAACAACCCCCAGAACGTGGTCGCCGCGACCTTCGAGGGCCTCAAGAGCCTGCGTGGTCCCGCCGAAGTGGCCCGCATCCGGGGCAAGAGCGTGGAAGAGATCGTTGGTTAAGGAGGGGTCGTGACATGGCAAATCTGAACATCAAGCTCGTCAAGAGCCTCAACGGCAGATTGGAAAAGCACATCGCCACTGCCAACTCCCTGGGGCTGCGGAAGATCGGTGATTCCACCGTACAGCCCGACAATGCACAGACGCGGGGCAAGATCGCCAAGATCGGCTATCTGCTGAGCGTCCAAGAGACGAAGTAAGGAGGTACCGGAACATGAATCTGCACGAACTGTCTCCCGCCGCCGGCTCCACCCATGTTGGGAAGCGCAAGGGCCGTGGCGCCGGTACGGGCAACGGCAAGACCGCAGGCCGCGGTCATAAGGGCCAGAAGGCCCGCAGCGGCGGCGGCGTCCGCGTTGGGTTTGAAGGCGGCCAGATGCCTCTGGCCCGCCGGGTCCCCAAGCGCGGCTTCAACAACATCTTCGCCAAGCCTCTGGAGATCATCAACCTCAGCGCGCTGAACGCCTTTAACGATGGCGACACCGTTACCGCCCAGGTCCTGCTGGACAAGGGCATCCTCAGCAAGTGCCCCTACGGCTACAAGGTGCTGGGCAACGGAAAGATTACAAAGAAACTCACGGTGGAAGCTTCTGCATTCTCCAAGTCCGCTCAGGAGGCGATCGAGGCGGCTGGCGGGAAGGCGGAGGTGAAGTAACATGATCCAAACCATTCGCAAAGCGTGGGGTGTCCCCGAGCTGCGGAAAAAGATCCTGTTCACCTTAATGATCCTTGTCATCTACCGCATTGGCAGCGCGATCCCTGTTCCCTATGTTGACGTAACTCAGCTCAAGCAGTATCTTGACGGCATGGGTACCACTATCCTGGGGCTGTATAACGTGATGAGCGGCGGCGCTTTCGCACAGGCCACCGTTTTCGCCCTGGGTATCCAGCCCTATATCAACAGCTCCATCATCATTCAGCTGCTGACCGTGGCCATCCCCGCCCTGGAGCGCCTCCAGAGGGAAGGCGGCGAGGAGGGCAAGAAGAAGATCCAGTCCATCACCCGCTATTCCACGGTCGCCATCGCGTTCCTCCAGGCTCTGGGTTACTACTTCATCATGAAGCGGTACGGCATCCTGGAGCAGGACAACATCTGGGTGGCCCTGGTGATCATGATCTCCTGGGTGGCTGGTTCCAGCTTCCTGATGTGGCTGGGCGAGCAGTGCAATGAGTTCGGCGTGGGCAACGGCATCTCCATGATCCTGTTTGCCGGTATCATCTCCCGCGTGCCCAGCATGGTGCAGAGCCTGTACTATGCCGTGATCAACTGGAACACCGTCCGCACCGGCGGCACTGTGGCCGAGACCGCCTTGGTCCTGCATCCCGCTTGGGTGGCCCTCATTGTGGTAGGCATCTTGGCTCTGGTGGTGCTGATCGTGTTCGTCAATGATGCCGAGCGGCGCATCCCCGTCCAGTATGCCAAGCGGCAGGTGGGCCGGAAGATGTACGGCGGCCAGAGCAGCAATCTGCCCATGAAGGTGAATATGTCCGGCGTTCTGCCCGTCATCTTCGCCCAGTCTATTGCTACCATTCCTGCTACCATCGGCGCGTTCCTGCCCGCTCCCTCCAAGGATTCCTTCGGCGCGGCGGTGCTCAACGCCATCGACAGCAAGAGCGTGCTGTACCTTGTGATCTATTTTGTGCTGATCATCGGTTTCAGCTATTTCTACGCCAGCATCCAGTTCAACCCCGTGGAGATCTCCAATAACCTCAAGCGCAACGGCGGCTTTATTCCCGGCTTCCGGCCGGGCCGGCCCACCAGCGATTTCATCTCCCGGGTCCTGAACAAGATCACTCTCTTCGGCGCCCTGTATCTGGGCGTGGTCGCCATTCTGCCTCTGCTGGCCGACAAGTTCACCGCCACCAACCTGGGTATCGGCGGTACCTCCGTCATCATCGTTGTGGGCGTGGCCCTGGAGACGGTGCAGGCCCTGGAGAACCAGATGGTCATGCGGCAGTATAAGGGCTTCCTGGATTAAGGAGAAGGATATGAAGCTGATTTTATTGGGCGCCCCCGGCGCCGGTAAAGGCACACAGGCGGAGATCCTCTGCAAAAAGCTGGCGATTCCCACCATCTCTACCGGAAACATCCTCCGCGCCGCCATCAAGGACGGCACGCCCACCGGCCTGAAGGCCAAGAGCTATATCGATGCCGGCGCACTGGTGCCTGATGAGGTCATCATCGGCATCGTCAATGAGCGCCTCGCCCAGGATGACTGCAAAAACGGTTATATTCTGGACGGCGTGCCCCGCACCATCGCCCAGGCCGAGGCTCTGGAGAAGACCGGCATCCAATTCGATGCCGTTGTATCCATTGAGATCTCCGAGGAGGAGATTCTCCGCCGTATGTCCGGACGCCGCGTGTGCGCGGCCTGCGGGTCCAGCTATAACGTGGAGTTCGTTCCGCCCCGGCGGGAGGGCATCTGCGACAACTGCGGCGGCAAGCTGATTCAGCGTAAGGATGATACCCCTGAGACGGTCCGTGAGCGTCTCAAGGTCTATCATACGGAGACGGAACCCCTGGTGGACTTCTACCGCCAGCGGGGCCTGCTCCGGCCTGTGCAGTCCGCCCCCACCAAGGAGGGGACCACCCAGGCGATCCTGGCTGCTTTGGGGATTGATGAAAAATGATCACCCTGAAGTCGAGCCATGAGATTCAGCTGATGCGCCAGGCGGGAAAAATTACCGCGGCGGCTCGCGCCTTGGCGGGAGCTATGGTAGCCCCTGGCGTAACAACCCGAGAAATTGACAGAGCGGTACACCGGTTTATCAAATCCAAAGGCGCCGAGCCCTCCTTTCTGGGCTATAACGGTTATCCGGCCAGCGTGTGCATCTCGGTGAACGATGAGGTCATCCACGGTATCCCGGGCAGCCGGGTGCTGAAGGAGGGCGACATCGTCTCCGTGGATGTGGGCGCGTTCAAGGACGGGTACCACGGCGACTGCGCGGGGACCTATCCCTGCGGCAGGATCTCGGAGGAGGCCCGGCGGCTCATTGACGTGACCCGCCAGAGCTTCTTTGAGGGCCTCAAGTACGCCCGGGAGGGATACCGCCTGCCGGATCTGTCCGGCGCCATTCAGCGCTATGTGGAAGCAAACGGTTTCTCCGTGGTGCGGGAATACGTGGGGCACGGCATCGGGACCAAGATGCACGAGGCCCCGGAGGTCCCCAACTATGTGGAGCCCCGCGCCGGCCGTCCCCGACTTCTGCGGGGGATGACCATCGCCGTGGAGCCTATGGTCAACGCAGGCCGGGCCGGCGTCCTTGTGATGCCGGACGGCTGGACGGTCAAGACCGCCGATGGCAGGCTCTCCGCCCACTATGAGAACACGGTCCTCATCACCGATGGGGAGCCGGAGCTTCTGACGGACCCGGAGGCGAAAGCGGAGTAAGTGGCTATGGACATTGCGCGATCAGACATTGTAAAGGCCACCGCCGGCAGGGATAAGGGAAAGCTTCTCTTCGTCCTGGACGTGGAGGGGGATTTCCTCCTGCTGGCGGACGGCAAGACCCGGCGCCTGGAGCGGCCCAAGCGGAAAAAACGCAAGCACGTTGTTTTCCAGGCCCGCATCGACTGCCGGGCGACCGAAAAGATCCGAAGCGGGGATCGGCTCTCGAACAGCGAGCTCCGCAAGACCCTCGCCCAGTTTGGCGGGGATGGTAATCCAGACCAGGAGGGATGAGCACTTGGCAAAATCCGATATGATCGAGGTGGAGGGCGTTGTCGTAGAGGCGCTCCCCAACACGAAATTCCAAGTAGACATAGGAAACGGCCATACCATTCTGGCCCACATTTCCGGAAAACTCAGGATGAACTTCATCAGAATCTTGCCGGGTGACAAAGTCACGGTGGAGATGTCTCCCTATGACCTCACCCGTGGCCGGATTACCTGGCGTACGAAGTAGGAGGAATAGCAACATGAAAGTTAGACCGTCCGTGAAGCCCATGTGCGAAAAGTGCAAGATCATTCGCCGCAAGGGCCGCCTGATGGTGATCTGCGAGAACCCCAAGCATAAGCAGAGACAGGGCTAAGTGAATTTGGAGGTGCAAAGTTAATGGCAAGAATTGCCGGTATTGACCTGCCCAAGGATAAACGCATTGAGATCGGCCTCACGTATATCTACGGCATTGGCAGAAAGAGCGCCAAGGACATCTTGGAGAAGACCGGGGTCAACCCCGACACCCGCGTGAAGGATCTGACCGAGGCGGAGGAGAACAAGCTCCGTGAGGCCATTGACCACGGCTACACCGTGGAGGGCGACCTGCGCCGCTCCGTGGCCCTGGACATCAAGCGCCTGACCGAGATCGGCTGCTACCGGGGCATCCGCCACCGCCGCGGCCTGCCCGTCCGCGGCCAGCGCAGCAAGACCAACGCGCGCACCCGCAAGGGCCCCAAGAAGACCATCGCTAACAAGAAGAAGTAAGGAGGGAGAATACAAATGGCTGCACCGAAAACTGGCAAGCGGGTCATCCGCCGCCGCCGCGAAAAGAAGAACATTGAAAGGGGCCAGGTCCATATCCGTTCTTCCTTCAACAACACCATGGTGACCGTCACCGACTCCCAGGGCAACGCCATTTCCTGGGCCTCCTCCGGTGGACAGGGTTTCCGTGGCAGCAAGAAGTCCACGCCCTTCGCCGCACAGACCGCCGCCGAGGTGGCCGCCCGCGCCGCGATGGAGCACGGCCTGAAGACCGTTGAGGTCTTCGTCAAGGGGCCCGGCCAGGGCCGCGAGGCCGCCATCCGGGCGCTCCAGGCCGTGGGCCTGGAGGTGACCATGATCAAGGACGTCACCCCCATCCCCCACAACGGCTGCCGGCCCCCGAAGCGCCGCCGCGTCTGATGAAGGAAGAAGGAGGAATATTTCATTATGGCTAAGAATATGCAGCCCGTAGCCAAGCGCTGCAAGGCTCTGGGCATTTCCCCCGCCGCAATGGGCTATGCCAAGAAGGATACCAACCGCAATCCCGGCGGCCAGATGCGCAAGAAGAAGAGCGAGTATGCCCTGCAGCTCCAGGAGAAGCAGAAGGTCAAGTTTGTCTACGGCATCATGGAGAAGCAGTTCCGCATGTACTACGAGAAGGCTGCCCGCAGCCAGGGCAAGACCGGTGAGGAGCTGCTGGTCCTCATCGAGCGCCGTCTGGACAACGTGGCCTACCGTCTGGGCTTCGCCTCCACCCGCCGCCAGGCCCGGCAGCTGGTGAGCCACGCCCACTTCACCGTCAACGGCAAGAAGGTCAACATCCCCTCCTATCTGCTCAAGCCCGGCGATGTGATCGAGGTGCGGGATACCAGCCGTCAGTCCCCCATCTTCAAGCGCCTGGTGGGCGAGGACGCCCCTGTGGTCCTGGTTCCCCAGTGGCTGGAGCGGGAGAAGAACGCCCTGAAGGGCACTGTGACCCGTCTGCCCGTCCGCGAGGACATCAACGATATGCCTATCGAGGAGCATCTCATCGTCGAGTTGTACTCCAAGTAACCGGAGTCTACCCTCGATTAATGGAACTGAATTTCGCGCGGGCCCGGGTTTCCGGGCCTGCCAAGAGAAGGAGGGTACTGGATGATTGAAATTGAGAAGCCCCAGATCGAGTGCATTGAAACCCCTGGTGATGATTCTTACGGCAAATACGTGGTAGAGCCCCTGGAGAGGGGCTATGGCACCACCCTCGGCAATGCCCTGCGCCGCATCATGCTCTCTTCCCTGCCCGGCACCGCCGCCACCAGCATCAAGATTGCCGGCGTCCAGCACGAGTTTACCACCATCCCCGGCGTCAAGGAGGATGTGACGGACATCGTGCTGAACGTGAAGCAGCTGATCTGCAAGCTCCACAGCGAGGGTGTCAAGACCGTCTTTATCGAGGCGGTGGGCCCTTGCGAGGTGACGGCCGGCGACATCAAGAGCGATGGAGAGGTGGAGGTCCTCAATCCGGACCTGCATATCGCCACCCTGGGCAGCGGCGCATCGCTGAACATGGAGATCACCCTCAACCATGGCCGAGGCTATGTGCCAGCCGACCGGAACAAGCCTCAGCAGAGCATCATCGGCGTCATCCCTGTGGACTCCATCTATACCCCTGTGTATAAGGTGAACTATACCGTGGAGAACACCCGCGTGGGCAACATGACGGACTTTGACAAGCTGACCATCGAGGTCTGGACGGATTCCACCATTTCCGCCCGGGACGCGGTGAGCCTGGGGGCCAAGATCCTGTGCGACCACTTCACGCTGTTCACCGACCTCAGCGAGACCGTGGGCTCCCGCTCCACCGTGGTGGAGAAGGCGGAGACCCAGCGGGACAAGGTGCTGGAGCTGACCATCGAGGAGCTGGATCTCAGCGTGCGCAGCTTCAACTGCCTCAAGCGGGCCAACATCAATACGGTGGAAGACCTGATCTCCAAGACCGAGGACGAAATGATGAAGGTCCGGAACCTGGGCCGGAAGAGCCTGGAGGAGGTCATCAACAAGCTGTCCATGATGGGTCTGGCCCTGGCCGATGAGGAAAGCAATTAACACGATTTTTGACAGATACGCCTTTTGAAGGAGGAAACCTACAATGCCTGGAACTCGTAAGCTCGGTAAGACTACCGACCAGCGCAAGGCGATGCTCCGTCAGCAGGTGACCGATTTCCTGGACAATGGGAAGATGGAGACCACCGTCACCCGCTGCAAGGAGATCCGTCCCCTGGCTGAGAAGATGATCACCCTGGGTAAGAAGGGCGACCTGGCCGCTTACCGTCAGGCCATGGCCTTTGTGACCCGGGAAGACGTGGTCAAGAAGATCTTCAAGGAGATCGCTCCCAACTATGCAGAGCGCAACGGCGGCTACACCCGCATCACCCGCACCGGCGTGCGCCGGGGCGATGCCGCGGAGACCGCTATGATCGAGCTGGTTTAAGCAAACCGGCAGCCAATAAAAAGCCCTTTCGTGTGTGGGAGTACTACACATACGAAAGGGCTTTTTATGCTGCTTGAAAAGGGGCTTTGCAAATGGGAAACTGTATAGTATACTTATATAGTCGACACACTCGAAAATCGGTAAAGTTCGGCGATTAAAATGTGGCGTGGACTGCGTTGTCGTCCTTGGCGGGCGTCAGCCCGCCTGCGTCCTCCGCCTTGCCATGCGCTTTTTTTCTCGCTTCCTTTTTACCGCTTCTCAAGTGTATCGGCTATAATACCATAGGCAGCGGTCAATATAAAAGGGAGGGAGCTTATGCGGCGTATTGTGTGTGATGAGTGTAAAAAATGGTACGACTACGACAGGGACGAATTCTGCCCCCGGTGCGGCGCTTTCAATCAGCCCGTTAAGACCTGGACTACCGACAGCCAGGGCAACATACGGCGGGTGGACGGTGTCAATGAGCAGAACCATGCCGGTTCCTTTGTCCACAGCGAGGTACATCGGGAGAAACGCGTCCGGCAGGTTAAGGGTATGGACTGGGAGAGCCGGAAAAAGGGGGCCCGGCGGCAGCCGTCCCGTCCTGCCGCTTCTTCTGGAGGGCAGCAGCGGAAACGGGACCCTATGTGGGTTATCAAATTCATTTTTATTACAATTGGTATAGCAATGTTGATCACCTG
The DNA here is from genome assembly GCA_947177115.1 of uncultured Clostridia bacterium. Lineage (GTDB taxonomy): Bacteria > Bacillota > Clostridia > Oscillospirales > Oscillospiraceae > Pelethomonas. Next base: position 4,734 of record CAMWTG010000034.1, on the reverse strand, counting down.
GATCCTGCCCTGGTTGTTTTTGTTCATTTAAGACTTTTCTGGGAAGAAAAAGTATCAAAAAGAACTCTGCTCTCGCGTCTAAAACCACTGCAACTTCTAAATTTCTGCCCGTTAACGGTATTGCATTTGTATGAGGAGTCGTATAAAAAAGAGAGGTTCGTCCTGGGGCGAACCTCTCTTTTTGCGTATTTCCCGCCTTCCCGGGCATACTATAGCAATCGCTGCGGATTTATGCCGGAACAGGCCGCATACAGCGGCCTTGGTCTATATTATTTCCGAATGAGACATTCGGAAATAATACATCTGATGAAAGCCGTTTTGCCCGCCGCTGTAAACAGCGAAAAAGATCGGGGAAAGAGGGAAACACCATGAAAAAAACACTGTGTATGCTTTTGGCAGCGGCGGCGCTTCTGCCGGCCGCCGCCTGCGCCCAGCCGGTGGAGCCGGATCTGTCCGCCTATGAGGACGTCTCGGGAATGGCGGAGATACCCATAGAGATCCTGGGAGAGCTGGACGAGGAGACCCGGGAGGACCTGGTGGCAGCGCCCAAATACGTAGCGTTGACCTTTGACGATGGTCCGCGGGCGGATACCACCGCCCGGCTGCTGGACGGCCTGCTGGAGCGTGGCGCCTCCGCCACTTTCTTCGTCATTGGGGAGCAGGTGCCGTGCAATAAGGAGCTGCTCCGGCGGATGAAGGCCGAGGGGCACCAGATCGGCAACCACACCTATTCCCACGTCCGCCTGCTGACAGCGGACAAGGACGCGGTGATCGAGGAGGTCCACAAGGCGGAGACGCTCCTCAAGGAGGCGGTAGGGGAGGGGAGCTTCTGGCTGCGGCCTCCCTACGGGCTGATCGGGAGCGAGCGGTCCAGGCTTATCCAAACGCCCATGATCTACTGGTCCGTGGATCCGCAGGACTGGAAACTGCTGAATAAAGACAAGGTGGTCGCCGCCGTGCTGGAGGCGGTCCAGCCGGGAGACATTATCCTGCTTCACGACTTCTATTCCACCAGTGTGGACGCGGCCCTGGAGATTATCGACCGGCTGCAGAAGGAGGGCTATGACTTCGTCACCGTGGAGGAGCTGTTCCGTATCCAGGGAGTCACGCCCCAGGCGGGGGTATTGTACGCCAGACCGGACAGGATCAGAAACGTAAGCTGATACTTTTGACCTATGGGCGGTAGGGCGCCTTCGCGGCGGCAGGGAAAACGATTAAGAGCCTGTTTCGTATCTGCACACGTCCAGATACGGAACAGGCTCTTAAATCTCAACTGCGCTGTTTCTCCCTTTTTAGACTGGTGCTGCTCAACACTGTTTTGCAAAATTGTTCGTCAAAATGCCGGACCCCAGGACTGCGCGCACCAGAAAGCCTCCCATAAACTGAAATTTACCGGTTTTCTTTGGGTCGCTTTATCTCGCCTACTAATAGTGTGATACCATACAACCCGCAAATGAAAAGAATGACATCCTCATAGGCTTGAAAAATGATTGATTTTATCCCGGTCAATCCCCAAAGGGTCAGCAAAACCAAAAGCAGCTTATTTTTTCTGTTATATCCGGCATAAACAGCTATGCTTAAGCTTATGACAGGGCAGGGCATGATATACGTTACCATTTGTGGAAAAGAGTTCCCAAAAAGCTTGCACATCCATTGATCTGCCTCTGCGGTTTCCAATTTGTCACTTTCATTTTATTGTAGAGTCCGGTACCACTCAATGGGCTTCCGTAAAATTGCCGGGGTTTTTAGCCAGCAACACGTTTCTTAAAAGGGACCGCTATTTCCCCATTTCTCATTCGGAAAGGATAATATGTCCTCATATTCCGCCAGCGCCTCCAGTGCCTTCCGGTTGGGCCGGTAGAGGTACCTGTGTCCGCCGGGGTCCGGCTCCCGGTCGAACCACCCCAGGGCGTTGCGCCCCAGGATCACGCCGGTGTTGGGCGGTCCGCCCTGCTTCTTTACGTCCTCCGCACGCATAGGCCCCCGGTCCCGCAGCAGCCGCGCCACCCAAAGAGCCTGCTCCTTATAAGCGGTCAGGATCTTCTTCCGGGACACGCCGCCGGTGTTGGCGCTGCCGGTGCGGCTCTCATGCTCCCGGATCACCGCCAGGCGGCGCTTCTTATCCCGCCGGGGCGCGGAGGCCTCTTTGGGGTGGACGGCCACGTCCACCTGGCCGGTTCCCCCGCTGGTGAACCCCACGAAGATCAGTCCCAGCTCCAGCCGCCGGCACAGGGACGTCATCTCCGGTATATGAGGCGACAGATATCCCCGCTTGGGCAAAGGCACCGCCACATATACACCATCGGCCACCCGCTGCCGGTCCAGGGCCTGATAGATCAGCTCCAGGGTGAACCCCCGCTTCAGCTCTACCACGATCAGCTCCCCGTCCCGCAAAGCGGCAATATCGCAGTCCTTGACCTCGCCCTTCACCTGGTAGCCCAGATTTTCCAGATAGTCCCGCACCGGCCCGTACAGGTCGCTCTCCAGCAGCTTCTCCATCAATACCCCCGTTTCCGGTCCACCAAATGCTCCAGGGGCTCCCCGGCGGCGTATCGGGCCAGGTCCCCGCAGAACATCTCCACGTCCAGATCGCAGGTCAGGCCCAGGGCCATGTTGCCGGACACATGGGGCGTGAGGACAACGTTGGGGCAGCTCCACAGGGGGTGATCCATCGGCAGGGGCTCCGGCGTCATCACGTCCAGCGCCGCCCCGGCCAGCTGTCCGGCCTGCAATGCCTCCACCAGCGCCTCCTGGTCAATGGCAGACCCCCGGCCCACATTGACCACAAAAGCCCTTTCCGGCAGCAGCGCGATACGCGCCCGGGACAGAACGCCCGCCGTCTCCGGCGTGGCCGGAAGAGCAAGGACCAGCGCGTCCGCATCGGGCAGCGCGCCGTCCAGCGCCGCCAGGGGCAGCACCCGGTCAAAGGCCGGCTCATCGGACCTGCCGCTGCGGCATACGCCGGTGACCCGGGCGCCCAGCGCCTTCAGCCGCCGGGCGGTGTTGGACCCGATATCCCCGGTCCCCAGCAGCAGGATATGGCTGCCCGTAACGGCGCGGATCGGGGTGAAGCAGGGCCACTCCCGGCGGGACAACGCCGCCTGATAAGCCGGCATCCGCCGCAGCAGCATCAGCAGGACCATGATGATGTGTTCCGAAATGGCGGGGCCGTAAGCCCCGGAGGAGTTGGACAGCAGGCAGCCCGGATGGGGCCAGAGGCTGTCCTCCAGGAGGTGGTCCACCCCTGCCGAGGCGGCGCACAGCCAGCGCAGACTCTTGGCCCCCGCCAGCAGGGACGGCGGGATATAGCCGAACAGGACTTCAAACCCGGCGATCTCTTCCCCAAGGGCGGCCTGGGTCTCAAAATAGGAGACGGAAAATCCCGCTCTTTCCGCCGCCTCATCGATCCGGCGGCGGTGGGTCTCGTTGATAAAATTCGCACATACGGCGATCCTTCTCATAATGCTTCTCCTTCCCACTGCAGTACTGCCAGCACCCCCTCGGCGGCGCGCAGTCCGTCCGCGGCGGCGGACATGATGCCGCCGGCGTACCCCGCGCCCTCCCCGCAGGGCCAGAGCCCCCGGATGGCGGACTGTCCGCTCTCATCCCGCAGGATCCGCAGCGGACAGGAGGACCGGGTCTCCACCGCTGTCAGCACCGCATCCGGGCAGGCGTACCCCTTCACTTTTTTATCCAGAATAGGCAGAGCGTCCGCCAGCGGCTGGCAGATGAATTCCGGCAGAACCTCCCACAAATTGCACCACTTTACCCCCGGGCGGTAGGTGGGCAGGACCTTTCCGGGCCCCCGGGAGGGGCGGCGCAGGAGAAAATCCTCCACCCGCTGGGCGGGGGCGGTAAATCCGCCGCCTCCGGCGACATAAGCCCGTTCCTCCAGGGCCCGCTGGAAGGCGATCCCCGCCAGAGGACCGTCCCCGGGAAAATCCATCGGGGCAACGCTCACAAGCAGTCCGCCGTTGCAGTTCACGCCGTCCCTGGCATATTCGCTCATGCCGTTGGTAACGGCCCGGCCCTCCTCGCTGGCGGCGGCTACCACCGTCCCGCCGGGGCAAACGCAGAAGCTGAACACCCCCCGCCCGTTTTCCGGGCGGCAGCTGAGCTTATAGCTGGACGCCGGCAGGCGGGGATGTCCCGCCTGCTCCTTGTACTGCGCCAGATCGATGTCCGCCTGACGGTGCTCGATGCGCACGCCTACCGCCAGAGGCTTGGGCTCCATAGGCACGCCGCTGGCGTGGAGCATGGCAAAGGTGTCCCGGGCGCTGTTGCCCAGGGCCAGAACGGCCTGCTCCGCCGGGAGGCGGTAGAGACCCTCCGGGCCCGCGACCTCCAGCGCCGCGATCCGGCCATCCTTCTGCTCCAGGCCGGCCAGCCGGTGGCCGAAGCGGATATCGCAGCCCAGCCGCTCCAGCTCCCGCCGCATATTGACCAGCACAACGCGGAGGCGGTCCGTGCCCGCGTGGGGCTTGGCATCGTACAGGATGCTCTCCGGCCCGCCGCAGGATACCAGGGTCTCCAGGATGAAGCGGTGGCGCATGTCCCTGGTGCCTGTGTTCAGCTTGCCATCGGAAAAGGCGCCCGCGCCGCCCTCGCCGAACTGGACGTTGGACGCCGGGTCCAGCCGCCCGGTCTCCCAGAACCGCTCCACATCCTGCCGCCGCCGCTCCACGTTCCAGCCCCGCTCCAGCAAAACGGGCCTTGCGCCGCACCGGGCCAGAG
>CAMWTG010000033.1 GCA_947177115.1 uncultured Clostridia bacterium | reverse complement strand
ATTCGCAATTTCGAGCCAGAGGAACTTTTTTTAATCTACAGGGCAGGACTTGGGCCCAGGTCACCGAGAACGAGCGGCAGGCCATGGGAAAAATTCGTGCAGAAAGTCACAAAAAGCTCTTCCAGCATAAAGCCAGTTTTGAAGAGAACAAACGGATCCTTCAGGAATTTGTCAGCTTTTTATATGCGCATGATGTCACTCCAATCGTTGCTATTACTCCGTTTACACCGGAATATGACTGTTTTGTGCTGAATGAAATGAAGGAATCGGTCTTGGAACTTGTAGACGGCGTACAGGAAGATGAGCATTATGTGGACTTTAACGAAAATGCAGCGGACTTATTTATACCATCAAATTTTATGGACACCGGTCATCTCAGCGCAAGCGGCGCAAAAAAGGTCAGCAACATTTTAGCTGAAATGTTTGGAGCATAACGGTAGGAGGGATAGTATACAGGATGGAGCGCATAACAGATTTCAAAGATAGTCCAGCGTATAACCGAATATATGTAAATCCAAGATAGAAGTCATGCGACAAATTCTGAGATCGTCTTTCAAGGAAGGAATAATATTTTATTTGTGGAAGATGGCGTATCGCTGGAGCGCTCTCAAATAAATTTTGTAGGTAATGGAAGTGTTATTTATTTGAGCAGGAGCGGTTTTCCCATGTTGGTATCGCTCACAGCAGGAGAGAGCAGCGCGATCTTTATCGGCAGAGAAAACTATTTCAATGATACTGTTCATATTTTGGCTACTGAATGGCAGAATGTTATCCTTGGAGGTTCGTGCGCAATTTCTTTTGGCATCTGGATCAGAACTGCGGATCCACACCTGATCTATGATATAGAGACAAAGGAACGGATTAATTTCAGCAAACCGGTCCTGATCGGGGATCACGTATGGCTGGGTCAGAATGTCCTGGTTTTAAAAGGAACGCAAATTGGTTCGGGTGCCATTATCGGCGGTGGTTCTGTCGTTTCCAACAAACGCATTCCATCCAATACATCCTATGCGGGCAATCCCGCAAAGCAGATACGCAGCGGCGTTTTGTGGACGGGGCCTTCCACGCATGCATGGTCCCCGCGGGATACGGAAAATCGGAGAATAGTTTCAGAACAGCAAGCAGAATGGGCGACATATAAAAAGTCGCCGGACAATCAGGATCTACAAGAAATCAGCCGGATGATCCAACAGCAGACGGATGCCGGAAACCGGCTTTCTGTCATAAAAAAGTTTTTGGTGGGTATTCAGCAGAAAGACCGGTTTTATATTGGCGCAATGGATTAGCCGGATGGACTAATTTATCTCAAACGACAAAATTCGCAGCATCCCTGCAGAGGGCCATGATCCGCCCCTGCAAGGATGTTGCGAATTTTGCCGTTCGCCCATTAGATCCGGGTTGTGGTATTGGAAACAGTTCGTATCTCGCACTATTCCTCGATTGGAAATGCAATGCCGGGGAGGGTCCGCAGAAAGAAATTCCCCAGCAGGCAGGGAAGGGAAAAGCCAAGCAGAAACAGATACAGCCCGCTCAAAGGGAAAAACAGCGCGGACAATACCAGCAAGCCATAGCAGCTCAATGCTGCCGGCGCCGTCCGCAATGGCTTCGCCACGCCCAGCAGTACGGCCTGCCGCACAGCCTCTCTCACGCTCCTGCCGCTGTCCAGAAGGCCATACAGGCAGCCCGAGGACAGCAGCGTTACCAGAAAGATCGTGGAGCAAACCAGGAACGGCAGGAAAAACAGGGGGTTGGAGACCGCGCAGTCCAGATAGAACCACATACCGCATCCTCCGCAGACCAGCGGCAGCGCCGTCAGCAGGAAGGCCAGATATCCCCGTTTCCACTCCTTCCGGAATACCTCCCGGTAGTTTCGGAAACAGTTGACCGGCTGATCCGATACCATCCGGCGGACGGTCCGGTTCATGGCGAACAGACTGAGTGGAATGGTGACGATAGGAATACAGCCGAGCAAAAACAGGAGATTGACCTTCAGCAGAGCGGTGCAATGGCACCCTGCGATCTCCAGAAACCGGGCCGGCCCGATTTTCTCGGAGGCTGCCCCACCGGTTTCGGGCTCCGGCGGCATAAGATCATTATAATCGCTTTGAAAAAACATAGCGCTGCCCTTCTTCCCTTCCCGCCCAGGGCGGGTGATCTGTTGAGAAACAGAATATCATACTTTTTTCGCCAATTCAAGGGGGAGGCGGTATTTTTCCGTCCGGCCTCATTTTGGTATATTACGAAACAGCCATCCGGCTGCTTTTTGCCGGGCGGGGCGGGAATTGGGATGCTGTTATGGAAGAGCTTTTGGTCAGTATGCACATAAATTGTGGGGAATAATTTGCTAATCTGCTGGTTTTGTCTTAAAATATAGCAAGATGTGGCGCAGCCTATCCAAAAAGGTAGTTTTGCTACATCATCACATATTTTGCGCACAAAGCGGCATTTACAAATATTGCTTTTTCGTATTATGATAAACAAAACCGCGTTGAACCTCACCGGGGCTGAACGGCGCGGAAAATCGAAAAGGAGTGGAGTTATGAAGAAAATTCCCCGTATGATAGCGGCAGCCCTGATGCTGGCTCTGCTGCTGTCAGTCTCCGGGTGCGGCGCTGCCGATGGCAAAACGCACCTGACCTTCCAGATCTGGGACACCGCCCAGCGTCCCGGTATGCAGGCCATGTGCGACGCCTACACCGCCCAGCACCCGGATGTGGTCATCGATGTGCAGGTGGTCAGCTGGAATGAGTACTGGACCAAGCTGGAGGCCGCCGCCGAGTCCAACACCCTGCCCGACATCTTCTGGATGCACACCAACCAGCTGCTGTACTACGCCGACTTCGGCATGCTGGCCGATGTGACCGGCCTTTACAACGACGTGGAGAACAGCTATTACCAGAACCATTTCTCCGACATCTCCCTGGGCAACGTCAGCGGCTCCGACGGGCGCTATTACGGCGTGCCCAAGGACAAGGACAACGGCGTGCTGGTCTATAACAAGGAGATGTTCGACGCTGCCGGCGTGGCCTATCCAAACGACGACTGGACCTGGGACGATCTGGTGGACGCCTCCCAGAAGATCTACGACGCCACCGGGAACTACGGCTATCTGGCCTACTTGGACGACCAGCTGGGCTACTGGTCCTACGTCTACCAGAACGGCGGCTATATCCTCACTGCCGACAAGACAGCCTCCGGCTTCAACCAGCCCGGCGGCAAGGAGGCCATGGAGTTCTACATCAATCTGCAAAAGGAAGAATGGTGCCCCGACCAGACCTTCTTCACCCAGAACGGCGCGGGCGCGACCTTCTGGTCCGAGAGGGGTGCTATGTTCATGGAGGGTTCCTGGAGCCTGCTGGGCGCTATTGAGAACAACCCGCAGATGGACGGCAAGTGGGATATCGCCAAGCTGCCCAAGGCCCCCAACCCCGTCCACACCGCCGAGAGTTTGGACCAGGATGGCCGGGCCTGCATGTCCAACGGCCTGTGCTACTCCACCGGGGCCCACGGCAAGAATCTGGACGTTGTGCTGGACGTGCTGAAGTACTTCGGCACCGAGGAGGCCCAGATCATCCAGGGCGAGTCCGGCGCGGCCATACCCGCCTACCTGGGGACCGAGGAGAGCTGGCGGAAGGCATGGGATAAATTCGATTACAAGATCAACATCGACTGCATCTTCGAGCAGTTTGACTACGCCATCCAGGTGCCCTACAACTCCGCCAGCCCCCGCTGGAAGAGTCAGGTGCAGGATGTGCTGAATCAGGTCTACGCCGGGAATCAGGCGATTGACTCTGGCCTGGAGCAGATTGAGAACATCGTCAACACCGAGACCGCCAAGAAACTGGCGGGCAACTGAGAGGGGGACAGTCATGAAGAAAAGAAAGCTGTCCGCCGCCGAGCGGCGGGAGGAAAACTGGGGCTGGATCATGGTGGCTCCCACCATCATCGGCCTGTTCATTCTGAACATCTGGCCCTTCATCCAGACCATCTATACCAGCTTCTGCGAGCATCTGGGCTTCGGCAAATACAAGTTCATCGGCATCCAGAACTACGCGGACATGTTCGGCAGCGCCGAGTTCTGGAAGGCCACCTGGAACACCGTCTGGTTCTGTATCCTCACGGTGCCCGTGGGCATGGTGCTGGCGCTGTTCGTGGCCATGCTCCTGAACACCAAGGTGAAATTCAAGGGCGGCTTCCGCACCATCTTCTTCCTGCCCCTGGTGTGCGCCCCTGCCGCCGTGGCCATGGTATGGCAGTGGATCTTTAACGGCGAGTACGGCGTTCTCAACCAGATCCTGGGGACCAACATCCAGTGGATCACCAATTCTAAGACCGCCGTGGTGGCCGTGGCCATCGTCTCCGTGTGGAGCAGCGTGGGCTATGATGCAGTGCTGCTGCTGGCGGGCCTCCAGAACATCCCCAAGACCCTCTACGAGGCCAACAGCATCGATGGCGCAGGCAAGGTCCGGCAGTTCTTTACCATCACCCTGCCCATGATCTCCCCGTCCCTGTTCTCCGTACTCATCATGCGCCTGATGGCGTCCATGAAGGTCTACGACCTGATCTACATGATGTCCGACTCCACCAACCCTGCCATGGCGGACATGCAGAGCCTGATGTACCTGTTCTACCGCTCGTCCTTCGTGGCCGGGGACCGCGGCTACGGCTCCGCCATCGTTATCTGGACCGTCTGCCTGATTCTCCTTGTGACCCTGTTCCAGTTCTGGGGTCAGAAGAAGTGGGTCACCTACGACATTTAAGGAGGGGATAAAATGAAAAGTGTCAATTCCTTGCGCCGTTCCTATGCGCTCGGTAAATTTCTCACCTACTTTGCGCTGATTGCGGGCTCCCTCATCATGGTTTTCCCCTTCCTGTGGATGCTCCTCACCAGCTTCAAGACGGTGCCGGAGAGTATGCAGATCCCGGCCACCCTCTTCCCCTCCGCTTTCCGGCTGGATAAGTACAAGGAGGTCCTGGAGAACCTGCCCTTCGTCCGTCTGTACTGGAACACCATCCTGCTGGTGTTCTTCCGGGTGATCTGCGCCATTGCCTTCAGCTCTATGGCGGGCTATGCCTTCGCCAAGCTGAAGTTCCGGGGCAAGAACATTCTTTTCACCATCGTGCTGATGCAGATGTCCCTGCCCAGCCAGATTTTTCTGATCCCCCAGTACCAGATGGTGGCCAAGATGGGCATGGCGAATACCATCTTCGCCCTGGTGTTCCCCGGCCTGGTCAGCGCCTTCGGAGTGTTCTTCCTGCGGCAGACCTATATGAGCATCCCCGAGGAGGTGGGCGAGGCCGCCTATCTGGACGGATGCAACCAGTGGGTGACCTTCTATAAGATCATGTTCCCCCTGACGGGCACCTCCGTGGCCGCCCTGACCATCTTCACCGCTGTGTTCGCCTACGGCGACCTGATGTGGCCCCAGATCGTGAACAACGACATCAATATGTTCACGCTGTCCGCCGGCCTCGCTACCCTGCGGGGCATGAACACCACCGACTTCCCGATGCTGATGGCCGGCTCCCTGCTGGCCATGCTGCCCATGGTGGTGCTGTATCTGATCTTCCAGCGCCAGTTTGTGGAGGGCATCGCCGGCACGGGCGGAAAGTAATTCTGCAGTTTTCTTCTTCCTCTTTCAGACGGCCCCGGCGACAATTTTGCCTGCCGGGGCCGTCAAACTACCCAGGGGAACCGGCCTGGGGAGAAGATGATCACCGGAGTAATAAAACGGTTGCATACCGGAAGAAAATCTTTTAGAATAGGCCGTGAATAACTTTACGATTAAGGAGGAACTCCTTATGATTCTTTACGATGCGCAAAACAAGACCTATACCCTGCACACCAAAAACACCACCTATCAGATGAAGGTGTGGGATTACAATATACTGCTCCACGCCTACTATGGCCCCCGGCTGACGGACGGCGATCTGTCCTACCTCCTGCGCTGCAAGGACCGGGGATTCTCACCCAATCCCAACGAGGCGGGCAGCAGCCGCACCTTCTCCCTGGACACCTTTCCCCAGGAGTACTCCACCTGCGGCGTAGGAGACTACCGTCTGCCCTCCATTGAGCTGGAGCTGCCCAGCGGGAGCCGTACGGCGGACCTGCGGTATGTGAGCGGCGAGGTGCGCCAGGGCAAGTACGGCCTGGAGGGCCTGCCTGCGTTCTATGGCGGCGAGGGGGAGTGGGAGACGCTCTCGGTGATCCTGCGGGATGCCGCCGCCCGGGTGGAGGTGGAGCTGCTCTACGGCGTGCTGGAAGAATACGATGTTATTACCAGGGCCGTCCGGGTGAAAAACGCGGGCGATGGAACGGTGCGTCTCTGCCGGTGCGCCTCCCTTTGCCTGGACTTTGTGCGCTCGGATCTGGATCTGATCACCTTCAATGGCGCCCATGTGATGGAGCGCTGCCCCAGCCGCGCACCTCTGCGCCCCGGCATCCAGAGTGTGGACAGTGTCCGGGGCGCTTCCAGCCACCAGCATAACCCCTTCGTCATCCTGTGTGACCGGGATGCCGGAGAGGACTATGGCCTGTGCTATGGAGCCATGCTGCTCTACAGCGGCAATTTCCAGGCGGCGGCGGAAGTCGATCAATTTGAAAATTCCCGCCTGGTGATGGGTCTCAATACCTATCAGTTCAGCTGGACCCTGGAGCCCGATGGGGTCTTCACCGCGCCGGAGGCGGCCATGGTCTGCTCCCCCGAAGGCTTCGGGCAGATGAGCCGGCAGTTCCATAAAGCCATCCGGCGGCATCTGATTCGGGATCCCTGGGCCGGGCGCCGCAAGCCGGTGCTCATCAACCACTGGGAGGCCACGGAGATGCACTTCACCGCCGGCAGGCTGGTGGAGATCGCCCAGGACGCCCCCGATCTGGGTTTGGAGCTGTTTGTCATGGACGATGGCTGGTTCGGTGCGCGGAACGATGACAACGCCGGTCTGGGCGACTGGTTCGTCAACGAGGAGAAGCTCCCCGGCGGGCTGGAGGCCCTGGTAGAGCGCGTCAAGGCGCTGGGCATGGCCTTTGGCATCTGGATCGAGCCGGAAATGGTCAACGAGGACAGCGGCCTCTACCGCGCCCATCCGGACTGGGTCCTGAGTGTTCCGGGGCGTAAACCCTCCCGGGGCCGCGAGCAGCTGGTCCTGGATTTCTCCCGCCGGGATGTACGGGACCATATCTACGGCCAGATCAAAAAGGTCCTCTCCAGCGCGGACATCTCCTATGTGAAGTGGGACATGAACCGCAGCCTTACCGAGGTGTGGTCTGCCGCTTTGCCTGCAAACCGGCAGGGGGAGGTCTACCACCGCTACGTCCTGGGCGTATATGAGTTTGCGGAGCGCCTGCGCCGGGATTTCCCCCATATCCTTATTGAGGGATGCTGCGGCGGCGGCGGCCGTTTCGATGGCGGCATGCTCTACTACACGCCCCAGATCTGGTGCAGCGACAACTCCGATGCGGTGGACCGCCTGCGCATCCAGTACGGCACCTCCTTCTGCTACCCCGTTTCCACCATGGGAGCCCACGTCTCCGCCGTGCCCAACGGCACCACCGGCCGCGTCACGCCTATGGAGACCCGGGGCGTTGTGGCGATGCACGGCACCTTCGGTTACGAGATGGACCTGAGCAAATGTTCCCCGGAGGAGAAGGAGACCGTCCGGCGGCAGACGGCATTCTTCAAAGAACACTGCGGCCTGATCCATGAAGGGGACTACTACCGGCTCAGTGACCCCTTCCGGAATGGCCCCTATACCGCCTGGGAGCATGTCTCCCGCGACAGAAGGGAGGCATTGGTCAGTTTGGTCACCGGCTCCTTCCGCGGCGCACCCCCCTTCCTGACCCTGCGCGTCAAGGGCCTGGATCCGGCGCTGCGCTACCGGGTCAATGGGGAAGGGAGCTGGCCCGGCGATGTGCTGATGCAGGTGGGCTGGCCGCTGCCGATCCTCCTGGGAGATTATCAGGCGCTCCAGCTTTATCTTGAGGCGGAATAAATATAAATCCATCGGGCCGGCGGAAAAGTGGTTTTTCCGCCGGCCCGATGGATCGTTTTATCCGCTTACTTTGTTCTGAGCGCGCCACTGGCGGGGCGATACCCCGTAGCGCTGCTTGAACGCCCTGGAAAAGTGGAGCTGGTTGGGATAGCCGCAGGAGGAGGAGATATCGCCGATCGACACCGCAGTATTCTTCATCAGCTCCGCCGCTTTGGACAAACGCAGGCGGATGAGAAATTCCTGGGGCGGGCATCCCTTCTTCTCCTTGAACAGCTTGCTGAAGTAACTGCGGTTGAGCTGGCACGCTCCGGCGATCTCCTCGACCGTCAGCTCCCGCTGGTAATGGAGCTCCATGTAGCTGACTGCCTCCTGGATATAAAAGTCCCGAAGCTGCGTCTCGCGGGGCTCCCGCCGGGTAGAGGAAGTCTGGATGAGGGCGTCCAGGAAGAGGCACAGCTGGCCGATCAGGCAGAGCGGCGATGCCTTGGAATGTCCGGCGATAGCAAGCATGATATCCCGAACCCGCTCCGCCTGGGCAAGGCTTTGCGGCTGATAGACCGGCTGCGCGGCGCTCAGCCCCGCCTCGTTCAGGTACTCCGCCGCCCGCAGGCCATCGAATTCCAGCCAAACATATTTCCAGGGCTGGAGCTGATCCGCGCCGTACGTGTTGATCTGCCCGGGCGTAATGAGAAACCCCTGTCCAGCCTCCAGGCCGTAGTGCTGGGTGGTTCCCTTCTTCACGTTGGAATCCAGAAAGCCGCGGCCGGAGATCACATAATGGAACAGGTAATGATTACGGACAAAGGGGCCGAAGGAGTGGAGCGGAGCGCACTGCTCCCAACCGCATTGAAACAATCTGAAGTCCAGCAATTCCGCGTTTGGAAAAACCGAAAAGGAAAAATCGTCCATATGGCGAGACCTCCGTTTTTTTCGTGAAGCGGCGGTGGGTAAAAATTTTCTCTATCATATCATATTACGGTAAAAAGAACAACCTTAAAGAAAAGATTCGCGGGAAAGATTCGCGGGAAAATCCATCTTTTTGAAATGATACCATATTGGTAGGGGCCGATGAGGACATCGGCCCCTGCAACACCGTTCTCTGCAAAAATTGATTTCCCCGGGGCTTCTCCAGGGGAGCTGTGTTCAGCCGGACGGTCCCCCGAATAGAACAGGCTGCGCGGGACCGGATAAGCTGTAACGCAGAAAAGCGGCGTGACTAATGCGTCACGCCGCCCTCAAAGCACTGTGTTTTCGGTTCCCTCAGGATCCGGCTGTTTTACGCCCGCCAGCCCATGGGGGACCAGCGGATTTTGCACACCCTTTGCCGTGCATCCGCGTTCAGGACAGCCGCCTCTCAAAATTCCGGCTGACGTGTACGCCCTCCTGCACGATGAAGAACGCCTTGGGGTCAATTTTCCGCAGAGCGTTCTGCAGATCCTCGATCTCGTACTTGTTCATGCACACGCAGAGGATATGGGTATCCTCGCCGGTATAGACGCCCTTGCCCTCCCAGCGGGTGATGCCCCGGTGGAGATTGTCCATGATGTAGCGGTCGATTTCCTGGCCGTCCTGCTTGGTGAAGATCAGCACCTGCACGGTGACGCTCTGGCGGTGGGCCCGGTCCAGGGCCACGCCATGGAAGATATTGTTGATAACGGAATAGATCATGGTGGGGATGTCGTACATGACCCAGCACAAGGCGAAGAGGACAAAATTGAACACCATGCCGAACTGGCCCACGGTGATCTTCACGCCTTTTTTGGACATGTACAGCCCAACGATATCCAGCCCGCCGCCGCAGCAGCCGCTGGTGAGGGCAATGCCCGTGCCAATGCCGGAAATCACGCCGCCCAGCAGGCAGCCGGTCAGCACATCATCCACGATAGGCGTGGCGGGGATGGGGATGATGCTGAGGAACACGGTATAGGCCGTGGTGCAGATCAGGGTGTTGCGGAAAAAGGTGTGCCCCAGGCAGCGGTAGGCAATGATGAACAGAGGCACGTTCAGGGCATAATAGATAATGCCTGTTAAATCAAAGGTCAGCCCTTGGATGCCCAGAAGTCCCAGCAGGATGCTCCGCAGCAGCTGGCACAGGCCCATCATGCCGCCGGTGATCAGCCCGGCGGGCACCACGAACAGGTTGATCCCAATGCCGTAAATACATGCGCCTGCTATTGCCATACTGAGCCGGCCCCACCGGCTGTGCATTGCTGAATTGACCATATCTTCGCACTCCTCTCTCTTTGGCGGTTCGCCTGCAATTGAGAAGTCTACCAGATTACCAGCTATATTGCAAGTACCTTTTTAATCTTTCCCGTCCTCTGGCCAGGGTCCGTGAGACAGACGACTTGTTCAGCCCCCTTTCCCGGGCGATCTGGGGGATGGACATGCCCAGGTCATAGTAGAGGTGGATCATCTCCGCCTGCTTGTCCGTCAGCTCCGTCTCCCGGACCTTCCGCATGTTCCGGCGCAGGCGTGAAAGCTGCTCGCTGTTATCTTCCCCGTTCTCCCGCTCCCAGGCGGCCAGATCCCCTATAAACTCGTTGTCCCGCCTGGTGATGGCCCGCTTGGGGGCGCTATACCGCCCGGCGGCCATGGCCGTGATACCTCCTGTCGTAATACCGCTCCAGTACCAGGGCGGTCTCCCGGGTCTCCCGATAGAGGACGTTCAGGTCCCGGATGCGCTGTTCCAGTTTGGATCTCTCCGCCGGGGCGGCGGTGCGGGCCGCCTCCTTCAGGGCGATGATCCGGAGCCGGATCAGGTCCGCGCTGCGGCGGTAGGACGCCGCCATCCGCAGAAGGGTCATCGCCTCACCTCCCGCAGCCGCAGCCGGCAGGCGGTCAGCTTGTCCGCCAGCCAGGTCCCGGCGCAGTCCCCGCAGAGGGTCCGCCCCGCCAGATGCCAGCAGATCTCCCCCCTGTACAGCTCCCCGCCGCACAGGCAGCACTCCCCAACGGGAAAGGCGCGCTGGAGGTCCCGATGCTTCTTATGTACGGTTCTCAAAAAAATTTTCCTCCCAATTAAAAAATTAAGGTTGACAAATCGGAGAAAATCTGCTATCATACGATTCGTTGTTAATCCTGTCGTTGCTAATCGTGCTGGTATAGCTCAGTTGGTAGAGCAGCTGATTTGTAATCAGCAGGTCGGGGGTTCGAGTCCGTCTACCAGCTCCACCTTCTTTTCTCTGAGTTGACAGCCTGACAAGTGCATATGGGAGCGTTCCCGAGTGGCCAAAGGGGGCAGACTGTAAATCTGTTGTCGATGACTTCGGTGGTTCGAATCCACCCGCTCCCACCAACAAAAAAGCTGTGCCGTTGGCACAGCTTTTTTGTTGGTGGGAGCGGACTGACCGGATCCACCGGACGCAGTCCCATCAACACCAAGCCGTGCCTGATCTGACAGCAGATGCCAGCCGCCTAGAAATTTCACCTTTCCTTTCTTTTGACGAAAAATTTCAGAAACACTGTCCCTTACGAGAGATATAGTAGCACACTTGTTTGTCTGTGTCAAGAGAAAATTTAGAATTTCTGTTGACAAATTTCATGATTCCATATATTCTATACGCATCAACAAAAGGAGGGCCCCACCATGAGCTTTGGAAATAGACTGCGCGACCGCCGGAAGGAGCTGGGCTACAGCCAGGGAGAGCTGGCGGAAAAGCTGGGCGTCAGCCTCTCTGCCATCAGCAACTATGAAAACGGGCTGAACGCCATGCGGGAGGACGTACTGCTGCGCCTGTTCCGGGTGCTGGACGTGGAACCCAACTATCTGTATCAGGATGATTTCTCCGGCAGCAGCTTCACCTGCTCGGTGGAGGAGGAGAGGCTGGTAAAGGCATACCGGAACCTGCGCCTGCCCGGGAAACAAACCCTGCGGGCGATGGCGGACGCCTTGACAAACTATCAGGAGGAGCTGGACGGGGACCGACCGGTGGAGGAAACGCGGCAGATCCCCCTCTACTGCAATCCGGCGGCGGCGGGTTACGCCTCTCCGGTCTTCGGCGAGGATTTCGATTATATTGACGTAACGGGCGAGACGCCCCGGGGAGCGGAGTTCGCGGTGCGCATCCAGGGGGACTCTATGGAGCCCCATATCCGGGACGGGTCCATTGTCTACGTCAACCGGGACCCTCTGACCAACGGAGACGTGGGGATTTTCTGCGTGGACGGGGAGATGCTGTGCAAGCAGTACGTCCGGGACCCGCTGGGGATCGTCTACCTGTTTTCACTGAACCGGAAGCGGGCGGATGCGGACGTGGTGCTGCCCCGGGACAGCGGGCGGACAATGGTCTGCTTTGGCCGGGTGCTTTTAAAGCGGCGGATCAGAATGCCGGGAGTGGGGTAAATGCCTGTACGCAAAGTCCGGGAGCAGTGCGCCGCAGCATGGATTTTCCCGCAAATTTTGAAAAGGGGCTACCCAAGCGGAGCGTCTTGTGGTACATTATATAGGACAAAGAACGATTCCTGATGAGAAAGGGGGCGCGCCGCCGGTGAAAAGAAAATTATGGATTCTGCTGGCGGCGGCTCTGCCGCTGCTGCTGACGGGCTGTATGATGAGCGCATCGGTGGACGAGCTGTACGCCCTGCCCCAGCTGCCGGAGGAGTACAAGTCCCTCAGTGCCCGGCTGTCCGAGATCCTGGCCCTGGGGGCGGAGTATGCGGCGCCTCAGGCGGGAAGCAACCTGCCGCCGGTACAGATGACGGACCTGGACGGCGATGGGATAGACGAGGCCCTGGGCTTTTTCCGGATCAGCAGCGAGGAACGTCCTCTGAAGATCTATGTTTTCCGGGCCTCGGGGGACGATTACCAGCAGGCCGCCGTCATCGATGGCAGCGGCACTTCCATCCACTCCGTCCGCTATGAGGATATGGACGGAGACGGCGTCCGGGAGATCCTGGTCAGCTGGCAGGTCAGCGCCGAGGTGCGGACCGTCAGCGTGTACAGTATGAAGGGGCTGGAGCCTGTGCCTTTGATGAGCACCCCCTACGCCCGCTACGAGGTGGTGGACCTGGACGGGGACGATGAGCAGGAGCTGGTGGTCCTGCGCAGCGATGACACCGATGTGGGACAAAGTCTGGCGGACTACTACGACTGGGACAGCGCCTACAGCGGCCTGCAGCTTCAGTCCACCGCCCGCCTCTCGGCCCCGGTGGCCGCGCTGCAGCGGATGCAGATAGGGCAGCTTCAGGAGGGGGAGACGGCGGTATTCGTCACCAGCCGGGTGGCCGGCGAGGAGGATGCCAGCAACGCTGTGACGGACATCCTTCTGTACCGCTCTCCGGAGCTTGTCAACATCGTTCTCAAGGAGGATACCGGCGTATCCGCCCAGATCGCCCGGTACCTGAGCATCCTGCCCGGCGATATCACCGGCAACGGGGCCCTGGAGGTGCCACGTCCCGCCCAGCTGCTCTCGGAGCCGGGAGAGGACGTTTATTGGAAGATCTATTGGCACAGCTACCGCGCCGATGGCGCCAGCCGGCAGGAGGCTGTCACCTATCACAACCAGACCGATGGGTGGTATTTCCTGCTGCCGGAAGGCTGGGACGGCCATTTCACGGTGCGGCAGAACAACACCAGCGCCTCGGTCCACGCCACGACATTTTACGATGTTTCCGGCCGGACGATAGGGGAGGAGCTGCTGACCATCTACACCCTTACCGGCACAGACCGGGAGAACCAGGCGGCGAAAAGCGGCCGGGCCATCCTCCGCCGCCGGGGGGAGACCATATACGCCATCTCTTACAGCCAGCATTACGAGGACTGGCGGTACGCGGTGGACAGCGATGCCATCAGCGAATGCTTCAAGGTTATCACCAAGCAGCTGAGTATGGGAGAAAACTGACGCGCACAAAATATTACTTTCGAACGGAAGTAATATATGCCGTGTTTTGCGGATGCCGGCCTTTGCGGCGGGCGAGCAAAACATCTCAAATTAAATGATCGTATTCCTGTTTTTCACACAGGGATACGATCCACTGGAAAAGGAGGCCCGTTGTGGCAAGAAAGGTATTGGTACTGGAGGACGAGTCCAGCATCCGGGGATTTATCGTGATCAACCTGACCCGGGCCGGCTACGAGGTCATCGAGTCGGAGTCCGGGGAGGAGGCGCTGGAGAAGCTGCGGGACAATCCGGACGTCCGGGTGGCGCTGCTGGATATCATGCTGCCGGGGATCGATGGCTTTGAGGTGTGCCGCCGCATCCGGGCCACCAACACCCGCATCGGTATCATCATGCTCACCGCCCGCAGCCAGGAGATGGACAAGGTGACGGGCCTGATGACCGGGGCGGACGACTATGTGACCAAGCCCTTTTCCCCGGCGGAGCTGACAGCC
Organism: uncultured Clostridia bacterium; assembly: GCA_947177115.1. GTDB lineage: Bacteria > Bacillota > Clostridia > Oscillospirales > Oscillospiraceae > Pelethomonas. The sequence continues at coordinate 449 of CAMWTG010000033.1, read as the reverse complement.
CGGGTGGATGCCCTGTTCCGCCGGGCTGGCGGCGCGGCCCCGGAGCAGGTGGGTGAGATTCTGCAGGAGCCCTTTTTGCTGAACACCCGGAACCGGACGCTGGAAAAGAACGGCCAGCGGGTGAAGCTGACGCAGGTGGAGTATTCCATCATGAAGATGTTTATGGAAAATCCTGGGAAGGCCCTTTCCCGGGAGGAGATTCTGGATACGGTGTGGGGGCGGGATTATTTCGGGGAGCTGAAGATCGTGGATGTGAATATCCGGCGGTTAAGGCTCAAGATCGAGGATAATGCGCAGAACCCTACTTTTATTAACACTGTGTGGGGATATGGCTATAAATGGGGGTTCTGATCTTCGCGCCCTGCGGGCGCGAACGGGGCTTGCTTCTTCACGGAGCCCGGGGGCTGCGCGCCCCCGGACCCTGCGGGTACTTTTTGTGTGAACAAAAA
>CAMWTG010000032.1 GCA_947177115.1 uncultured Clostridia bacterium | reverse complement strand
CGAACCGCCTCAAACCGGCATGTTCGTTAATGTTTTTTTTTTTTTTTAATGATTGGGCGAAAACCTAGATCTACACCCGGTACAGTTCAGGCCGCTCCGCGCTCCACAGCCGGGGCGCTTTTACCGGCAGGACTGCCTCCTTTCCCAGAACAACCGAGACCTCCGCAGCCAGCGCGTCCCCATCGTACAGGCGGCATCGGGCGGAGCCCCTGCCCGTGGCCTCCATGGCAATACGTACTTCGCCAGAGGCAAAATCATCGCTCAAAGGCGTTGTGATCTTTAAATCCCGGACATGCACCTCCGGGACGGCGTACAGATATACCTCCCGGAAGATGCCGGAGAACCGGAAGAAGTCCTGATCCTCCATCCAGCTGGCGTTGGTATAGCGGAACACCTGGGCGGCCAGTTTGTTCTCGCCGGGGATCAGATAGTCTGTCAGCTCGAATTCCGAGGGGGTGAAGCCGTCCTCGCCGTAGCCTACGTACTGACCATTGCACCACACCGCAAGACCGCTCTCCGCCCCCTGGAAGGAGATAAACACCCGCTTTCCGGCAAAACGCTCCGGCAGGGTGAAATACTTTACATAGCTGCCTACCGGATTAAATTCCTCCGGGACCTCCCCCGGCCTCACGTCTTCGCAGCCATCCCAGGGGTACTGGGTATTCACGTACTGGGGATGGCCGTAGCCCTGGAGCTGGATGTGGGACGGCACAGGGATGGTGTCCCAGCCCCGGCAGTCCATGCTGGGGGCAAAGAAGGCGGGGACGGTCTCCTTATAGTTCGGCCCGTAGTGGAAAAACCAGTCCCCATTGAGGGAAAACCGAGGATCCGAGCCGTCCGCCAGGGTATAGAGATGGTCGGAGTGGGGCGGTTCCCGGTGGTCCTGGAAAAATTCCGGGGACTTGGTCAGTTCATAGTCAAATTCCCTCATACGGCCTCCAATACGATCAGTTTCCCTGTGAAATCGCCCTTCATCTCGGGCAGCAGCAGTCCGCCGTACATCCATCCCGCGCCGGAACGGACCTCGCCGGTCTCGCTGGAACGGTAGCGCGTCTCCCCATCCAGGCCCCGCAGGGGCAGCAGTACGCTCCGCCGCCGCCGCCGGCTCATGACGTGGACATAGTCAATGACGGCGGTCCTCTTGTCCTTGGTGACGGCCATAAGGGCATCGTACTCCCCGTTCCCGCCGTAGGAGGCCAGGCGGTAGTAGTCGCCATCGTGGAACACGGGGCCGTACTTCCGGTAATTTTCCAGCTGGCCGGGGATCATGTCCAGCTCCTCCTCCGTCAGCTTGGTCAGGTCCAGCTCATACCCGAAGCACCCCGGCAGAGACACCAGTCCTCTCGTATCGAAGGGGGTCACCCGCCCGTTGGTGTGGCTGGGGCAGGCGGCCACATGGGCCCCCATGGTGGACAGGGGGTAGATGAGGGCCGTGCCTTCCTGGATGCGCAGGCGGTCGATGGCATCGGTGTTGTCGGAGGTCCAGATCTGGGGGCTGTAGTACAGCATGCCCGGGTCGAACCGCCCGCCGCCGCTGCAGCAGTTCTCCAGCAGCAGGTTGGGGAAGTCCCGCAGCAGCCGCTCCTGCAGGTCGTAGACCCCCAGTACGTACCGGTGGAACAGCTCCCCCTGCCGGTCCGCGTCCAGGCAGAGGCTGGATACATCCGTCAAGGCCCGGTTCATGTCCCACTTGATATACTCGATGTTAGCGGAGGACAGCACCTTGTGGAGCTGGCTGTAGACGCAGTCCCGGACCTCCTGCCGGGAGAAGTCCAGCACCAGCTGGGTCCTGGAAAGCATGGGGGGCCGGCCGGGGATCTGGAGGGCGTAGTCCGGATGGGCCCGGTACAGCTCGGAGTCCGGGCACACCATCTCCGGCTCCACCCACAGACCAAACTTCATGCCCAGCTTGTTGATCTCGTCCGCCAGATATTTCAGTCCGCCGGGCAGCTTCTTTTCGTTGACGAACCAGTCTCCCAGGCTGTTGGTATCCGTATCCCGGCAGCCGAACCAGCCATCGTCCAGCACCAGCATCTCCACGCCCCGCCCGGCGGCGGTGCGGGCGATATCCAGAAGCTTCTCCGTATCAAAGTTAAAATAGGTCGCCTCCCAGTTGTTCACCAGGGAAGGCCGGGGCTTGTCCCGCCAGGGGCCCCGGATAAGATGGTTCCGGTAGAGGTCGTGGAGGGCGTGGGTCATGCCGTCCAGGCCCGTGTGGGAGTAGGCCAGCACCGCCTCCGGGGTCTGGAAGCTCCCGCCGGGGTCCAGCTTCCAGGCAAAATCCTGGGGGTGGATGCCAATGACCGCCCGGAGCAGCTCCTGCTGGGTCATCTCCACCTGGGCCAGGAAGTTGCCGGAGTAGACCAGATGCATGGCGTAGACCTGTCCCTGGTCCTGGGTGGCGGCGTGCTCCGCCAGGGCCAGGAAGGGCTGCTCGTGGTGGGAGGAGATGCCCCGCAGGGAGGAGACCCCCTGCTTGCCCCAGGCCACGGGGCGGCGGTTGATCATCCGCTCATAGGCCCAGCTGCCGTGGAGGGTGATGAGGTCGAAGTCCCGGTTGTCCATGTCCAGGCAGGCGGAGAGGGCGGCGGTGAGGGTGACGGGCTTCTCCCCGCGGTTCTCGATCCGGGCGCTGCGGCAGATCACGTCCAGCTTCTCAAAAGCGGTGTACAGCAGGCAGACCTCCAGGTCCAGATACCGGTCATGGCAGCGCAGCTCCAGGGTGGTACAATCCCCCTCGCCGCCGAAGGTTGCGGGCAGGCCCGGCAGAGCGGGCTTGCCGCCGTAGATCCTGTGGGACAGATAGGTCAAGCCGCAGGAACGGTAGCCCTCCTCCGTCTCCACGCGCAGGCAGCTCTCCCGGAAGTCTCCCAACCCGTGGCCGGAATACTCCACCGGCAGCTGATCCAGGAAGGATGCCTGCTGGCCGCTGGTCTTAAAGGGGCCGCCCACGGGATTCAGGCGCAGCAGATACGCCATGTTGTCATCGGGGATGCGCCGGCCATAGTAGGCGTGGCACAGAAAGCCCTCCTCATCCACAATATTGATAAGGTAGGTGGAGCCAGGGGTATCCAGACGGAATACCCGCTCCTGTTGATTATAAAAGATGCCCATAAACGCTCCTTTAATAAAAAAATTTCGGCGGCGCCGCCGCTGGATGCGCACTCGTATGGCCGGCATACCGGAGAAACAGCAAAAGGGACGGCCCCGGGCGGTCCGCAGCAAGCATGCCGGTCATACAATGGCTGCTACCACGATAATACGAGGTTTCTCCACGGCTGTCAATCATAATCTGAACAAATTCCCAAAACGGCAAAGCCCCCACCGCAAGCGAGGAACGCCCGCGGTGGGAGCTTCTGTTACATAGGGTCTGCTTCGCAGCCACAAACCGCTTGGAATACGAGCAACATGAGCAGAAATATGATACAATAGATGCAAGAGAATTGAGAAAACAGCTTGCACTTATGGGGAGGCGGAGCAGGATGTATCAGGACAATACCCAGCTGAGGATAGCGGATTTTGGGTTTCCGTATGGGAAACTGGACGCGGAAAACGATTGGGGCAGGCTGCCGGTTTTATCCCGTGCGGAAATTGTGAAATAGCCTCAACGCCAGCGATCAAATGCCTCAACATTGTCTTTTACGTACTTGTCCCAGTCGGTCCAACCATACTTCTCACATTGTGCACGACAGTAGTCTTCGTGCAAAGGAATCCACTCAGCCAGTGTCATACCCGCATTCGATGCTAAGGCGTTGGCTTCAAAGTCAAGGTACTTGACTTCATTCAGGTAACTTGTGCCGCCGCCGTTACTATTTGGGTTGTTTCCGGCATTCTGGGGCAGAGGCTCAGTAACCTCATAACCACTAATAACATTCGTATAGCCATTTGCTGTGTCGATAATAATGGTATTTTTTGCTCCATCCCAATCTACAAAAAAGTCGAACGTCTCTCCAATATCCCGTAACTTGAAATAGTTGTTTCCATTGATCGTATACGCCGTCAACTGCACCGCTTTTCCGTCAAGAAACATTTCCGAGGTCGAAGGCAGTGCGGTTTTACGTGTACCGTCTCCTTTGGCCAGTTCGCCGCCAACGGCGGTATATGGCTTATTGGAGAGCAGATCGATTGCTTGTTTCTCTCTGTCCCAAGTCACTTCAAACTGTTTTTCCGTTCCGCTAAGTGCCTTCGCTAAATCCCGAAGTTTGAAATAGTTGTTATCATTGATAGAATAAGCATCAAAAGAGATGGATTTGCCATTGACAAGTACGGTGGATTGGGTTGGAGCGGCAGTTTGCGCAGCCGTTAGCTGTGCTTTTTCTGGGGTGTTTATTGGCGTAGTTGTCTGCGAGCCCTCTTTGTAGCATGGATTCTGTATAATGGCATATTTGCCGTTAAGCTTTTTATAAACCCCGACTTTTCCAGAAAAAGGGCTATTCAAATAATTTTCGCCGCGATCACCAAATGAAATGACTGTTTCCCCCGTGACATTAATGCAGCTGCATTCTGAATTTATGCCAAGTTCCTTAAATCTGGCATAAATTCGTTGTGGGTAGTCACGGTCAAAACTTACGCCAGACGGGTAGCCAACACAAACATATGCAATACCATCTGAAAACTCAAATGTTGTACTGTAATCCAAAGGGATTATGACATTTCCGCTCTTATCAATGCAGCCATATCTCCTCTGAAAGTCTTCAAACCTTTCATCATCAACGGAAACAACGGCCATACCCTTGGAGTAGTTCTCTGCCGAAGCATAAATCATGGGCACAACCAGCTTGCCTGTAGTATCGACAAATCCATATTTGTTGGCATATGTACTCTTCGTTTCATCTTGTTTATAGACGCGGGCCATGCCTTCACAGAATGGGGTCATCCCATGATAAATGAGCGGCACAACAACATTTCCCTTCTGGTCGATTGCGCCATATAACATTTCTCCGTTTACATTTTTCTTGCCAACAACAGCATACCCTTCCGAAAAGTCATGGGCCATGTCATACTCCGCTGGTATGACCATGTTGCCATGCTTATCAATATATCCCTTTTTACCGTTCAGCCTTACCATGGCTAAGCCATCCCTGAAACTGGAGCAAAATCCATTTTCAAGATTCCTCTCAAAAACGATATTCCCTTGTGTATCTATAACAACTTCTACTTTACCATTACCTGTGCCGTCTTTGTATAAGCAGACAACGCCGTCTGAAAAACCGGCTCTATAGCTGTAACCATCGCCCTGCCAGACCTCCAGACCGCCAAGTTCGTTAATTGTATATTGTACAGGAATCACTTCTTTGCCAGTTTTATCAATAAAGCCAACCAGTTCTTTTTCTACCTTGATCAGGGAGCCTTCCACGCCCACGGTCATATAAACTGCGGCCAGTCCATCATAAAAATTTTCCATACGGTCATACTTCAAGGGTACGACCTGATTCCCTTGGAGGTCAAAAACACCATATTTGTCAACGCCTGTGTTTTTCACACCCGTTTTAGCATTATTATCTGTATCTTGCCCAACAATAACCATACCGTCTGACATTTCAAGAAAATCATATATCGGAGAAATAATTTCTTTGCCGGTGCTGTCAATGAGTCCCTTTTCTGCTTTCCCATCGCCATCCGTATCTATTGCAACCGAAATATAATTTCCTTCCAACGCATAGGCCGAGTCATAAGGAAGATCATCCACAAGAATCCATTGTGAAAGGTCCGTTGGCTGTGCGCCTGCTGTTTGAGCCGGGACAGTGAGCAGAGACAGGCCAAATAGAAGCCCTAAGATTACTGATAGCAGTTTCTTTTGCATATGACATCCTCCTCAAATTTTGTGCCGGGTAGCGGACATTGCATATCCGTATTCTAACATGAGTGAGTGTGAAATGCAACCATTTTGTTAGTTAATACCTAACATACAAGACAGAGGTGCTTGTGTATACTTTTGTTAGGTGATAGCTACTATGAAACAATTGGAATTCGACAATGCGATTTATGATACAATACGCAGGAATATTAAAAAATATCGGAAAGAAAAAGGCTTGACTTCGGCGCAGCTGGCTGAAATGGTGGAGCTGTCCCATGATTTCATCCGGCAGATCGAGAGCGAGAAGGTACGCTATAACTTTTCCGTGGAGACGTTTTATAAAATTTCTGTGGCCCTTGGTGTGGGGATGGATAAGTTGGCGAAAAAGTGAAGCACCTAGGACAGCAGGCAGTTTATTATGGCGAAAAATAGTGAGCGTCAAAAAGATGTCTTTAAGGTTGGTCACAGTAACATTTTACGAACAAAGCAGACTTGCCCGATGATTGAGCCATCCCCAGCCGGCGAAACCTGCCGGCTGGGGATGGTAAATTTCTAACCTCTTTTTACTTCTTTAGCCGTATCGAAGAAAAGTTCAGGGGATCAAACGGGATGCCCCTCGTACCCTTTCCCAGGGGTCCGGCTATACGGCTTCTGTGAAGGGCTTTTCGCTTACAGCCCCTGGGCGATCATTGCCTCGGAGATCTTCCTAAAGGCCGCGATATCATTGCCCGCGATCAGGTCGTACCCCAGGCCATACTCCTCTGCAGCGGCGGCGGACGCATCGTAGATACTGCTCATGATGCCCCGCAGCTTCTCATCCACTTCTCTCCGGGACCAACTGTACCGGATGGCGTTCTGCGCCATCTCCAGCGCGGATACCGCCACGCCGCCGGAGCCGGAGGCCTTCGCCCCCGCCGTGAGGATTTTGGGACTGAGCCGCAGCAGCCGCAAGGCGTCCGTGGTGGCGGGCATGTTGGCCCCCTCCACGTAGTAGCGGACGTTATTGGCAATGAGCATCACCGCATCGTCCACCGCCAGCTCGTTCTGGGTGGCGCAGGGGACGGCCACATCGCCGGGGACCTCCCAGGGTTTCCTGCCGGGATGGAACTCTGCGCCGAACCGGTCGGCGTACGCCTCCACCCGGTCCTCGCCGCTGTAGCGCATTTTTACCATGAAGTCGTACTTCTCCTGCGTGTTCACGCCATCGTGGTCGTAGATATACCCATCGGGGCCGGAGAGGGTCACCACCTTGCCGCCCAGCTCGGCAGCCTTGCGGCACACGCCCCAGCTCATGTTGCCAAAACCGGAAACGATCAGACGCTTGCCTTCCAGGGTCTCCCCCTGGTGCTCCAGCATCCTCGCCAGAAAGTACACCGTGCCGAAGCCCGCCGCCTCCTGCCGGATGCGGCTGCCGCCATAGGTAAGGCCTTTGCCGGTGAGGGCGGAGCTCTCCGCCCGGCCTGTCACCTTTTTGTAAGCCCCGTAAAGCCACCCTACTTCACGGCTTCCCACGCCAATGTCCCCGGCGGGTACATCGGTGTCCGCGCCGATATAGCGGTACAGGGCGTACATGAACGCCTGGCAGAAGCGCATGATCTCCCGGTTGGACTTCCCTCTGGGGTCAAAGTCCGCGCCGCCGGCCGCCCCGCCGATAGGCAGGCCCGTGAGGGCGTTTTTATAGGTCTGCTCAAAGCCCAGAAATTTCACCACCGAAGGCGTCACACTGGGGTGAAACCGCAGGCCGCCTTTGTAGGGGCCGATGGCGGAGCTGAACTGGACACGGTAGCCGTGGTTGGTATGGGTGACGCCGTTATCGTCCACCCAGGGAATCAGAAAAGTGAACATCCGCTCCGGCTCCACCATGCGGGTAATGAGGTCCAGCTTCTCATACCGGGGGTCCTCCGCCGCCGGGGCGATCATGTCCAGCCAGGTGTTCACGCACTGGAGATACTCCGGCTCATGGACGTATTGCTTCGACAGGTTCTCCGATACGCGGGCGATATAGTCATTCATTTGCTCGCCCTCCTTATCAGACAATGCCGTAGGCCAGCATGGATTCGCCGACCTTCAAAAATCCGGCGATGTTGGCGCCCGCCACCAGGTCGCCGGGGGTCCCGTACCGGGCGGCGGCATCGCTGGCGTTGTGATACAGATCTGTCATGATCTTCCGCAGGTGGTCGTCCACCTCCTCAAAGGTCCAGTAGAAGCGCATGGAGTTCTGGCTCATCTCCAGGGCGGAGGTGGCCACGCCTCCGGCATTGGCCGCCTTGGCGGGGGCGAAGAGGACGCCCGCGGCCTGGAGCGCATCCACCGCATCGGGAGTGCAGGGCATGTTGGCGCCCTCGGCCACGGCAAAGCAGCCGTTGGCGATCAGTGCCTTGGCGGATTGCAGGTCCAGCTCGTTCTGTGTAGCGCAGGGCAGGGCAATGCCGCAGGGGATCTGCCATACGCCAGCACAGCCGGTATGGTATTCCGCCTCGGGGTGGGTGTCAATATAGGCGGAAATGCGCTTGCGCTCCACCTCCTTCAGCCGCTTCATGAGGGGCAGATCAATACCGTTCTTGTCATAGATATATCCGCCGGAATCGCTCATAGCCACCACCTTGGCCCCGAACTGAGCGGCCTTCTCACAGGCGTACAGGGCCACATTGCCGCTGCCGGAGATGACCACGGTAGCGCCCTCGAAGCTCTTCCCCGCGTCCTTGAGCATACAGTCGGTGAAATAGCACAGGCCGTAGCCGGTGGCCTCGGTCCGGGCCAGGGAGCCGCCGTAGCTGAGTCCCTTGCCGGTCAATACGCCGGTAAACTCATTGCGCAGGCGCTTGTACTGACCGAAAAGATAGCCGATCTCCCGGGAACCCACGCCAATGTCCCCGGCGGGTACATCGGTGTCCGGCCCGATATATTTGAACAGCTCTGTCATGAAGCTCTGGCAGAAACGCATGACCTCCAGGTCCGTCTTGCCCTTGGGGTCGAAATCGGAACCACCCTTGCCGCCGCCAATGGGCAGGCCGGTGAGGCTGTTCTTGAAGATCTGCTCGAAGCCCAGGAACTTGATGATGCCTTCGTAGACGCTGGGGTGGAACCGCAGTCCCCCCTTGTAGGGCCCGATGGCGGAGTTGAACTGGACCCGGAACCCCCGGTTGACGTGAATGTTCCCCTTTTCATCCTCCCAGGGAACACGGAACTTGATGATCCGCTCCGGCTCCACCAGGCAGTCCATGACGCCCTCCCTGATAAACTCCGGCCGGGCCTCCACCACGGGGGCCAATGAAGTCAAGACCTCCCGGACCGCCTGATGGAACTCCGGCTCCGCCGGGTTCCGGGCGATAACGCGGTCCATAAGGCCGTTCAGATATTCGTTCTTTATGCTCATTTTCATTACCTCCAAACTAGACCCGGCAGGAGATGGCTCCCTCCTCCGGTGCTTTAACAGATTAAATCGTAGCACAGTTTTTTCGGTTGCGCAACGATTTTTTGACGGTTGGCAAAATTTTTGTCTGCATAGACAAAACACTTGTCTATGTGCTGCGTTCTTTTGTGGCATCTACCCCTTGATTCCGCCTTTCCGCTCCCAATGGCGGCGCTTGACTTTTCCGGCAGGAAAGCTATAATAGAGGATGAAAAAACTCAAAGGAGGCTCCCCCGTATGACGTATACCATGAAGGTTGCCGGCCTGGAGCGGCAGCTTCCCCTCTGCAAGGTCAGCGATGAGCTGTACATCGGCGCGTTCATCATGTTCGGTGATGCCGAACTCACCGTAGCCTGCGCCAAGGCCCTGCTGGATGTGATCCCTGCCGGCAGCTATGACTATATGCTTACCGCCGAGGCAAAATCTATCCCCCTGATCCATGAGATGGCCCGCCAGTCCGGGGCGGAGAAGTATTTTATTGCCCGCAAGGGCTCCAAGGTCTACATGCCCGACCCCATCCACGTCTCCGTCCGCTCCATCACCACCCTGCGCCAGCAGGACCTGTTCCTGGGGGCGGATGACTGCGCCCTCATCAAGGGCAAGCGCATCCTCATTGTGGACGATGTGATCTCCACCGGCGAGAGCCTCCACGCCCTGGAGGAGCTGGTGAAGACCGCCGGCGGAACTGTTACAGGCCGGGCCGCCGTCCTGGCGGAGGGCGACTCCCTGGCCCGGACGGATCTTATCTATCTGGCTCCCCTGCCTGTGTTCAATCCGGACGGCACCGTGAAAGAGTAATCCTCCTGGTATTGCAAAAACAAAAGAGGCTGCATGACGTTGCTTTCGTCATGCAGCCTCTTCCTTTTATCCTGTCATGCCGCCGCGCCGCCCCGGTCCTCCGCCGTGGCCTCAGGAGTGTTGGCATAGTCCCACTGATGGTTTTTGCCCATCTCATCGCTGGTGACGTTGAAGTACCGCCACTCATAGGCATCGCCCAGCTGTTCCCGTCCATTGGCATCCCAGGTCACATCCACGCAGTACCACTCTCCATTCAGCTTCACCATGTTCCAGGCGTGGTCCCCGGTGCTGTTGAAGGCCGCGCCCACAATAGTGATGCACTCCACGCCGCACATATTCATCAGCAGCTGGAAGCTGGCGGCATACCCCAGACATACCGCCCTGCGGTCCACCAATCCGCCGTAGGGACCGTAGGACCGCCGGTCCGTCTCCGCCAGCACATCCTGGTGGGTCCAGTCGTAGTCCACATTGTTCACCAGCCAGCTGTAGGCGGCGGTCTCCTTCTCCAGATTGCTCATGCCGTCCCGGATGATCTCCGACAGGACAGCTTCGGCAGCGTCATAAACAGCCCGGTCATCGCCGGTCAGGCCGGATGGATCGGCGGCTTCCCATGCGGCGAGAATGGCGGAGGTGTCATAGAGGGACATATCCTCTTCATTGGGCGGGGTGAAGCGGACGCGGCCCGGGTAGTCCGGGTCGGGGTCAGTCACCACTGCAGACTGGAGGCCGTCTATATAGCGCCGGAAAAATCCATTTGTCTCCGGATCGTTGACTATACGCGGAAACAGGAGAACGGCATCCTCCGTGTGGTCGCTGACGATGGAGGCCACATAGCGGCCCGCCGAAACAGCCTGGCCATTCGCCAACAACTCCGCCTTGACCTGGTCGTCCCTCTGGCGGTACTTATTTTCCTCGTCCTTCAGCCGCTGGCTCAGGGTGCCGGCCCAGTCTGCCGCCTCCTCCTCGCTCTCCATCAGATATACGCTTACTTCATACTCTATATCCCACGTAAAAGCAGCTATGTTGCCATCCTCATCGACCGACCATTCCACCACGCCGCCTAACGTCCAATCTCCCCCATCATCGGGGATCCAGTTCGCCGTAGCACTGTTAGTACCCGAGGGCGTTGACCAGCTCTTTTCCACACTTCTCCACTCCGGGCAGGCGGCCTCCAGCAGCAGGCGGTGGAGCAGGTCTTCCAGCCCGAACAGCGGTGTGAAGCCGTCTGGCTCCGGCTCTGGTTCCGGTTCCGGCTCCACCGGCGCAGGCAGCGCCTCCCCATTGCAGGCGGCGGCAAACGCCGCCCCGGCCCCCTCCGGGTCCGGACAGATGAACAGGCCCAATGTCCTCCCCTCCCGCCGGACCCTGCCGTTGGAGGCCATCTCCGCCTCGGCGGGGGCGTAGCCGGTAAAGGCTCCCGCCCGGACGGTGAGGTAGTTCGTCAGCACCGGTTCCAGTCCGGCAGCGGCGTCCTCATCCCCCAGCCGCAGGACAACAAGCTCAAAGGCGGAGGCCCCCATGCCGCGAATGACGGCTGCATCCTCCCACTCTTCCCGGACCAGGCCGCAGATGGCTTCTATGTACGCCGCCAGCCGGTCCGCGTCCTCATCCGTATTCAGGCGCTCGATATCCAGCGCCTCCTCCCTGCCGGAGGCGGGCAAAACGGTTTCGGCCAGCTCCCGGACAGTGAGCAGCGCATCTCCTTCCTCAACGGGAACAGAAGGGTCCGGCTCGCTGCCGGACTGACTGCAAGCGGGCAGGAGCGCCAGCAGAAGCGACAGGGATAACAGCAGGGAAATCAGTCTTTTCACAGAAATCAACTCCTCTTTCACCATTTGCAGAAAAACGGCCGTTTTTGCCGCATAACGCATTATAACATAAACACATCCCGGTGTAAACCTGCCGCGCTGTCCCGGGACGCAACCAAAACGAACACAAAATGCCGCCTTTCGTTGGTTGAAACAGCTTGAAACCCTGCTATAATCAAGTATGAAAAATCTGAAAGGAACGAACGGTATGGAACAAAGCAATCTTGCAAGAAACCTGTCCGCCCTGCGGCGGGCCCTGGGCCTGAGTCAAGAGAAGGCGGCGGAGGCCATCGGCGTCACCCGGCAGGCCCTGGCAAAATGGGAATCCGGCGAGACCACCCCCGACATCCTCCACAGCGACAAACTGGCGGAGCTGTACGGCGTATCCCTGGACGATCTCCTGCACTACGAGCAGAAGCCCGGCAGCGCCCCGCCGCCGCCCCGGGGCAAGCATGTGTTCGGCGTGGTGCAGATGGGGGAGCGGGGGCAGATCGTCATCCCCAAGCGGGCCAGGGAGCTGTTCGGCCTCAGCCACGGGGACACGCTGGTGGTGCTGGGAGACACCAATCCCGGCACGGCGGGCATCGCCCTGGTCCCGTCCCAGCTCCTCACCGGCCTGATGGAGCTGGCCAGCCAGGTCCAGCGCGATGAGGACAGAAAGGACAGCGGCCAATGAACGCTTTGCGCATAGAAAAACTCACCAAGAAGTACCCGCAATTCACGCTGGACGAAGTCTCCTTCACCCTGGAGCGGGGCCGGATCATGGGCCTCATCGGCAAGAACGGGGCAGGCAAGACCACTGCGCTGAAATCCATCCTGAACCTCGTCTCCCCCGACAGTGGGACCATCGAGATCCTCGGCCTGCCCAACCCGGAGCAGGAGCTGGAATGCAAGCAGAAGCTGGGCGCAGTCCTGGGCGGCATCGACTTCTACCGGGACAAGAAGCTGACGGCCATCACGGACGTGACCCGGCGCTTTTACCGGCATTGGGACGAAGCCGCCTGCCGCCGCTACCTGGACGAATTTGCCATAGACCCCGGCAAGCGGGTGCGGGAGCTGTCCGCCGGGATGCGGGTGAAATACCTGATCGCCCTGGCCCTGTCCCACCACGCAGAGCTGTTCATCTTTGATGAGCCCACCAGCGGCCTGGACCCGGTGAGCCGGGACGAGCTGCTGTCCATCTTCCGTGCCCTGACGGCGGACGGGACCCGGAGCATCCTCTACTCCACCCATATCACCTCCGACCTGGAGAAATGCGCCGACGATATCACCTACATCAAGGACGGCAGGGTCCTGGCCAGCGCAGAGAAGGGCACGTTCCTGCGTTCCTTCCAACATCTGCGCACCCCGGAGGATACCGCGCCGCTGACCCTGGAGGACATCATGGTCCGCACAGAGAGGAGGGAGTTTCATGTTTGATCTGCTGTGCAAGGAGCTGCGTCTGGCGGTCCATCCCTCCCTGTTTGTCTTCATTTTTCTTGGCGCGCTGGTGCTTGTTCCGGCGTACCCCTACGGCATGGTATTTTTCTTCGCCATGCTGGGCATTTTCCAGTCCATCATGTACGCCCGTGAAACACGGGATATCTATTTCACCGCCCTGCTCCCCGTACGGAAGCGGGACGCGGTAAAATCCAAACTGCTGCTGGCATCCTTCGCCCAGCTGACCCAGCTGCTGCTCTCCCTGCCCTTTGCCTTTCTGCGCACGCTGTACATGCCGGAGGGCAACCCGGCGGGCATCGAAGCCAACGCCACCTACTACGGCTTCGGCCTGATGATCTTCGGCGTGTTCAACCTGGTTTTTTTCACCCGGTTCTTCAAGACGGCCTATAAGGCGGGCGCCGCCTTTCTGACCGCATTGCTCCCGGCAATGGCCGGCATCTTCGCCATGGAGGCCGCCGTCCACTTCCCCGGCATGGAGTGGCTGGACAGCACATCGCCGGACCAGCTGATCCGGCAGCTCCCGATCCTCCTGGCAGGGATCATCATCTACGCAGGGACCTGGCTCCTGACCTATAAAGCCGCCTCGAAACAATTTGAAAAAGTGGACCTCTGACGCCAAAACAGGCCGCAAAACCAACGGTTTTGCGGCCTGTATCCTTCCTCCTCACAGCCAGACGGCCCAGTCCCCGTAGTCAAAGGTACCGCTGCCATGGCGCAGTTTTCCCTCCGCCTTCAGCCCGCGGAAAGCATCCCTCATGCGGATAACGATCTCAGGCCGGATGTCCAGCGAGTGATGCCCGGGGAACACTCTTCTGGCGGGCAGCGCGGCGATCTTCTCCAGGGAAGCCAGATAAGCCTCCGGGTCCGTAGAGGGGTAGTAAGCAAACAAGGTATCTTTATATACCAGATCCCCAGTAAAGAGATACCCGGTTTCCTTTTCCCAGAAGCACATATGCCCCGGGGAGTGTCCCGGCGTGTGCAGCACCTCCACCGCCCGTCCGCCGAGGCCAATCTGATCCCCATCCCTGAGCACCCGGGCAGGCTTTCCCTGAAACATGGTGTAAGCGTTGATATCAAAGTCCTCCGGCGGATCGCAGCGGTCCAGGACCATCTGCCGGATGGTTTCCACCGGCAGGGGGAACTCCCCGTTCAGCCAGTTGAGCTCCTCCCCGTGGGCATAGAAATCGGGAAAATACTGATGGCCTCCAATGTGGTCCCAATGGATATGTGTGGCCACAGCAGTTATGGGCTTGTCCGTCAGTCCGGCAGCCTCGTTATAGATATTGCAGATCCCAAGCCCCGTGTCAATGAGCAGGCTTCTTTCTGCTCCGTTCAAGAGGTAGCAGTGGGTCTCCTCCCAGTGGCGGTATTCGCTGAGGATATACGTATTGCCATCTATTTTGTCGATGGTGAACCAATTATTCATCAGAGAACTCCTTATATGATAGAGAAGCAGCTGTGGAAAGACGCTGAGGCAACACGCCTATTTCCCGCTGACTTCCCCTGTCTCGCAATCCACATAATACGTATAGGTGTCCGTCCGGATCTCCCAGACGGGAAGGAGGCGTGGAGAGGAGGCTCCCTGGAGCTGATAGACGCACCGGGCGTCCAGCACCGCACTGCACACCGCGCCGGAGGCGTTGCGGTAGTCCAGGAATTTTACCAGAGCCGTGATGCAGCTCATCTTCTCTCCCGGCTCGGAGGCGGCGTTCTCCAGACTGACATGGGCCCCGGATACGGAGGTCAGCCGTCCCTCTTCAAAATACAGCTCCACGCCGCAGTTGGCAACGC
>CAMWTG010000031.1 GCA_947177115.1 uncultured Clostridia bacterium | reverse complement strand
ATTTCCATACCCCCCAATTCTACGGCAGCGCATTCTATGACCACCGCCACTGGATATTGATCGAGCACATTCCCGGCCCCGACCTCCGTGACTTCACCGATACGCTGGCCTACGCCGCAGCCAACAGTATAACAGAGATCATGAACGCTTATTGGCAGAGCGATGTACCGGATGGCCGCTTCGAGCTGTATTGGGAGCGGATCAACAAACGGGCCCGGTGCCTGACGGAGGAGCCTGTACTGCGCCGGGCCTATGACCGTTTCCTGGAGCGGCAGCAGTCCTGCCCCCGGACATTGTGCAGCGGGGATTTCCTGCAATTCAATGCCATTGACAACGGCGGAAAGGTCTATATCATCGACTGGGCCTTTGCGGGGATCATGCCCTATTCCCTGGATATCGCCCGTATGATCGCCCACGGCACCGGGGACCGCCGCACCTTTCCTTTTTACATGACAGACCGCCACAAGTCGCTTTATGTCCGCCGGGTCTACGATCTGCTGGTCCAAAAGCCGGATCGGGAACAGTACTTACAGGATGTCCGCCTGTCCGTACTGAACGAATACATAGAGTTTATCGAGTGGGATCTGAACCATCCCGGGGAGGAGCGGGACCAGGTTTTTGATTACTACTACACCCAGGCGCAGGCCCTGGCGGCGGAGATTAATGGGTAAAAAACGGTGCGCACAGTCCGGACAGACTGTGCGCACCGTTTTTTTACTTACTGATATGAAATACCTTTTCTCCTGGGGTGACCATGCCCAGTTTATCCCGGGCGATGTCTTCGATAACGGCCTGATCTCCGCTGTTGTCCAGATCCTCCTGCAGCTGGCTGTTGGCGGTACGCAGCGCCTCCAGCTGCTGGGTATAGGATATCTCCTCGGCCTTTGCCTCCCGCAGCTGGCCGAACATGCGGTAAATCTGGATGCTGATGCCCATCAGCAGCGCCGCCAGAATCAGGACGGTCAGCTTGCTGCTGGAGCGAACGGCTTTTGCCGGTTTCCGCTTCTTCTTTTGGGGGGCTTTTTTGGTTCCGGACGGTCTGCTCATGTCGTCATCTCCCTCTTGACGCCGGGTGTTCCGCTCCCGGCGCAGTGTCGTAATCTTCATTGTAAACCAATTCCGGAAAAAAGAAAAGCCTTTTTTTGTCTTTCTCCCCCATTTTTTCAAAAGTTTTTGAACCAAACGCGCAGGCAGCAGCGCCAGCCTCAGCCAGAAAGCCCACACCGGACGCAGCAGCGGTCCCGCCAGATACCGGAACAGCACCGCGCCCCCCAGGATCCCCAGAGCTACGAAAATCCGCAGCTCTCCGTCTCCCGACAGCACGAACAGCAGTACCGCCGCCGCCGCCGTCAGGCAGAAGGCCGCGTCCAGCACGCCGCCCAGCAGCTTTCCTCCCAAGGTCCGCAGGGCTCCCAGCAGATCGTACAGCAGCCCCAGGCATATGCCCAGGCCGATGGAACGCAGGAACAGCAGCAGCTGTTGGGAGACATAATTCCCGATCTCCATCCGCTCAGCCAAACAGCCGGCGGAAGAGGCCCGTCCGGTCCCCCCTGGGCACGGTGTCCTCATAGAGCAGCGTATGGATGGAGCCGTCCACATGGAGCTCTCCGCCGTCCAGGTTCAGTTTCCCGATGTGCAGGTCCGTACCGCCCACTACCAGGGTGCCGGCGGTAGTGTTCATGACGATCTCCTCCTCATCGAACCGCTCCACCTCCTCCACGCCGGACACCAGCAGCCGCTCCCGCCCGTCCAGCTCCAGCCGGTGCTGCATCCCGCTCAATTCGTCATAAGGCATTGCAAGACCCCCCAAGTACATGTTTGTTCCATGTATATGGGGGGTCTGTCCGATGTATGCCTGTTTTTTGGCCAGCGCGATGGAAAAGGGTGAAGCCGGGCGGGTAAGATAACCCGCAGCCGCGTGGACTATACCGGCTACATCTCTTTGTACATGGCGGAGGCCTCCGCCTTGCCGGCGTTCTCCATTACGGACACCACCTCTACGGTCAGCGTCCTCTGGCCGAAGCGGATGGCGATGACATCGCCCTCCTTGACCTCGTAGGAAGCCCGGGCCACTCTGCCGTTGACCGTTACCCGTTCATTGTCACAGGCCTCGTTGGCCACGGTCCGCCGTTTGATGAGGCGGGAGACCTTCAAATACTTATCCAGCCGCATATCTTGGCTCCTTTCCGGAAAAGTGGAGAGGCGCGGCTCCCGCCGCGCCCCTGGACTGCTTTTTACTTGGCGACAACGTCCTTCAGAGCCTTGCCGGGCTTGAAAGCGGGCACCTTGGTGGCGGGGATCTGGATCTCTTCCTTGGTCTTGGGATTCCGGCCAATGCGAGCTTCCCGCTTCTTCACCTCAAAGGTACCAAAGCCCACCAGGCGAACTTCATCGCCCTCGGCCAGAGCGGCGGTGATGGCATCCAGGGTGGCAGTGACGGCAGCCTCAGAGTCCTTCTTGGACAGCGCGGCCTTTTCGGCTACAGCGTTGATCAGTTCGGTTTTGTTCATGGGACAACTCCTTCTTATTTCTTTTAGTACAGTAACGCCCGGAAACGCCATGGCGTTGTGTTGCTCTACCTAATCT
Organism: uncultured Clostridia bacterium; assembly: GCA_947177115.1. Classification (GTDB taxonomy): domain Bacteria; phylum Bacillota; class Clostridia; order Oscillospirales; family Oscillospiraceae; genus Pelethomonas. Next base: position 12,570 of record CAMWTG010000031.1, on the reverse strand, counting down.
AACATACTTTTCCCGCAGTTGCAAGGTTTTTATCCCATAAAATCAAAAAATAAACCTTAATTTTATACAGAAATGCCTCTCGCCGCCTTTTTGGCCGGAAATGCGCCCTTCAAGACCGCTCTTTTCCGCCTGAAAAGGGAAAAGCGGAGCGCCCTTCGGGCAAAGACCCGCGGAACGCTCCGCCGGAGCAAAGCGGCCTCCCTTTACTGGATGGCGGCAAAGCCCCTTTCCAGATCCGCAATAATATCATCAATGTGTTCCACGCCAATGGAGAGGCGGATGGTATTGGGCCGGATGCCCTGGTCCGCAAGCTCTTCAGGACTCAGCTGGGAATGGGTGGTGGTGGCCGGATGGATCACCAGGCTTTTCGCGTCCGCCACATTGGCCAGCAGGGAAAAGATCTCCAGATGGTCGATAAACTTGTGGGCCGCCTCCTGGCCGCCTTTGATCTCAAAGGTAAAGATGGACGCGCCGCCGTGTGGGAAGTATTTTTCATACAGGGCGTGGTCCGGATGATCCGGCAGGGAGGGGTGGCTGATCTTCTCCACCAGGGGATGGCCGGACAGGAACGCCACCACTTTTTTCGTGTTCTCCCCATGGCGGTCCAGACGCAGGGACAGAGTCTCCACGCCCTGCAGCAGCAGAAAGGCGTTAAAGGGGGAGATAGACGCGCCCATATCCCGCAGCAGGATGGCCCGGATATATGTAACAAAAGCGGCGGGACCTGCGGCGTCCACGAAGCTGACGCCGTGATAGCTGGGATTGGGCTCGGCAATGGGGGCGTACTTGCCGCTGGCTCTCCAGTCAAATTTGCCGGAATCCACAATAATGCCGCCCAAGGTAGTGCCGTGGCCGCCGATGAACTTGGTGGCGGAGTGGACCACGATGTCTGCGCCATGCTCGATAGGGCGGATGAAGTAGGGCGTGCCAAAGGTGTTGTCGATGACCAGGGGCAGGCCGTGCGCATGGGCGATGGCGGCAATGGCATCGATATCAGGGATGTCGCTGTTGGGGTTGCCCAGGGTCTCCAGATAGACCGCTTTGGTGTTGGGCCGGATGGCGGCGGCAACTTCCTCCGGATTGTGGGCGTCCACAAAAGCGGCGGACACGCCGAACTGGGGCAGAGTGTGGGCCAGCAGGTTGTAGGTGCCGCCGTAGATGGTCTTCTGGGCCACAATGTGGTCTCCGGCCTGGGCCAGGGCCTGGATGGTATAGGTGATGGCCGCCGCGCCGGAGGCGGTGGCCAGGGCCGCCGTGCCTCCCTCCAGGGCGGCGATGCGCCGTTCCAGCACGTCCTGGGTGGAGTTGGTGAGGCGTCCGTAAATATTCCCGGCATCCGACAGATTGAACCGGGCGGCGGCATGGGCGGAATCATGGAACACATAGGCGGCGGTCTGGTAGATGGGCACCGCCCGGGAGCCGGTGGCGGGATCGGGCTGCTCCTGCCCGGCGTGGAGCTGGAGCGTTTCAAAACGATAGCTGCTCATGGCATATACCTCTTTTTTCTTGTTCTAGTCGAAGCGGCTTCGGCTGAGGACTTCATCGTCAACAAAACGGCGTGTGCAGCACGCCGATGGGCCGCAGGCCCGCGGATGGAAAAACCGCATGTGCGCTTTTTCGGCTGCATTGACTACAGGATGCGTCTTTCAGGCGGGTTTCCCGGCAAGAGCCATTCGCCCGAAGCGGAAATTGCGCCGGAGCAGCCGGAAGAACAACCTCTCCATATCCGCCATCTCCTTTCTTTATATAAACCAATTAACTTAGTTGGTTAGTGGAATTATACAACTGAGGCCAGGATTTGTCAACGGTTTTATTTTGTCCCGGTGATTTTTGCATTTTACGGGATATCATTTGATGAAAGCTGTTTTGCTTTTGCCGTGTCCAAGGAGCGGTCCCGATTCCTGGCCACGCGGAAAATTTATCGGCGGAATGGGCCGCAGGCGTATTCGGCGGCTTGAAAAAAGCGCCTTATGGGGGTACAATGTAGGACAATAACAAAACCGGCGGCGCTGCCGTCAAAGAAGGAGGATGGACAATGGAGTGGTGGAAAGATGCGATCATTTATCAGATCTATCCCCGCAGCTTTCAGGATTCCAACGGGGACGGGATCGGCGACATACCGGGCATTATCAGCCGCCTGGACCATCTGCAGGAGCTGGGCGTGGGAGCGATCTGGCTCAGCCCGGTGTACAGGTCCCCCAATGCCGACAATGGCTATGATATCAGCGATTACCGTGAGATCAACCCGGAGTACGGCACCATGGAGGATATGGAGAACCTGATCGCCGAGGCCGGAAAGCGGCAGATCAGGATCATTATGGATCTGGTGATCAACCACACCTCGACCAGCCACTACTGGTTCCGGCAGAGCCGGGACCGGACCAGCGGGTACGCCGATTACTACTACTGGCGGCGGGGCGGGGCGGACGGCGCCCTGCCCAACAACTGGACGGGATTTTTCGGCGAGGACTGCTGGGAATTTGATCCGGAGCGGTGTGAGTACTATCTGCACCTGTTTGCCAAAAGCCAGGCGGACCTCAATTACCACAACCCGGCGGTGCTGGAGGAGGTGAAGGACATCCTCCGGTTCTGGCTGAGGAAGGGCGTAGCGGGATTCCGGTGCGATGTGATCAATATCTTGTGGAAAGACAGCCTGGAAAATGGGAAAAAGAAGCTGGCGCTGACCGGCAGCGAGCATTACCTGTCCCTGGAGGGGACCCATGAGATCCTGCGGCAGCTGCGGGAGGTACTGGATGAATACGGGGCCTTTACTGTGGGAGAGACGGTGTTCGTGACGCCCGGGCAGGCCCGGGAGCTGTGCGGAAGGGAGCGGAAAGAGCTGGATATGGTGTTCTCCTTTGAACATATGGAGTGTGACCAGTTTCTCGTCAAATGGCTCAAGAGGAAGTTCCGGCCCAAGGCTTTCTTTGCGTGCTTGACGAAATGGCAGAAGGAGCTGGATTGGAACGCCATTTATCTGGAAAACCACGATCAGCCCCGGTCCATCTCCCGGTTTGGCAGCGAGGCGCACTGGAAGGAGAGCGGTAAGCTGCTGGCTCTTCTGGCCCTGACCCTGCGGGGGACGCCTTTTCTCTATCAGGGACAGGAGATCGGCATGTTGAATTTTGACTTTGACCGGATGCGGCAGCTTAACGATGTGGAGAGCAAGAATGTGGAAAGGGTCCTCCGCCGGCTCCATATTCCCCGGAAAGCGCGGTGGCGGATCATCTCCCGGACCAGCCGGGACAATGCCCGCACGCCCTTCCAATGGACCGGGGAGCCGGGCGCGGGCTTCACGGACGGCCGTCCCTGGCTGGGGATCAACCATAACTGCGAAGACATCAACCTGGCCCGGCAGGAACAGGATCCGGATTCCATCTGGAACTGGTATAAAGATCTGGCCGCGCTGCGCAATGACAGCGCCGTCCTGCGGCGGGGGACCTTCCTGCCTCTGGAAACAGGGGAGCAGGTGTTTGCCTACCGCCGGGAACTGGAGGGAGAGGGGCTTACCATTGTCCTGAATTTCAGCGGCAAACCCGCCCGGACCGCCCAACAGGGCCGCGTCCTCCGCTCCAATATAGGGAGGGAAACCTTCGATGGCCAATTGGCTCCCTGGGAGGCGGTGATCCTGCAGTGACGCAAAAGGAACCGGGGAAACCGCCCCTGCCTCCCTACGAGCTGATCCGCTCCGACCGCCGCACCTTGGCGCTGGAGGTCACCCGGGACGGCCGCGTCCTGGTCCGCGCGCCCATGCGTCTGGCCCAAACGCGGATAGATAGCTTCGTTGCCCAGCATGTCCAGTGGATCAGCCGGCACCTGGAAGTTCAGCGGCAGCGCCGGGAGGCCCGCCCGGAACCGGCCCCCGCCCAGCAACAGGAGCTGATCGAAAAAGCAAAAACCATCCTCCCTGAAAAGATCGCGCGATACAGCAAGATCATGGGCCTCTATCCTACCGGACTTACCATCACCGGCGCCAGAAAACGCTTCGGCAGCTGCAGCGCGAAAAACCGGATCTGTTTTTCCTGGCGGCTCATGCAGTATCCCGATGAGGCGGTCGACTACGTGGTGGTCCATGAGCTGGCCCATATCAAGCATAAGGACCATGGAAAGGATTTTTATGCCTGTGTGGAGCAGGTGCTGCCGGATTGGAGAAAGAGAAGGGAGCTGCTGCGGGAATGATGCGGCAGCGCTGTATTTCTGATGAAACGAAAAAAATTTGTATAAATGTATTTAATTTAATACCTGCTGTATGTTATACTGATTATGCAATAGTTTGATAACGGACAATGCAGGAGAGCAGACAATATGAGTGAAGATTTGAACCGCTCCAAACAAGAGGATATTTACAACCGGCTGCTGAAAATCATTCGGTCGCATAACCAACCATTGGACCGGCTGCCGCCGGAGGAGACGCTGGCCGCTGAGCTGGGGATCAGCCGGGTAAAGCTGCGGGATATTTTGGCGGTGCTGGAGGCGCGGGGCTATATCAATCGGAAAAAGGGGATCGGCACGATTGTCAACCGCTGCCTGCTGAAGGAGACGGTTCGGCTGGATATCGATGCGGTCTATGAGGAGAATATCGCTGAGGCTGGATACCGGCCCCGAACATTGGTAAAAAAGCTGCAATATTTACCCGGCACTCCGGAGGATATTGCGGGGCTTCTGGAGATTCAGCCTGCAGATGCAACTTACTTGGTAGAGAAAGTTATCTTTGCCGATGAGAAGCCCGCCATCATGCTGCAGGACTATGTGCTTCCTCAGTACTATAATCAAGCGAATATTGATATGAGGGTTTTAGCAAAGAGTACATTTCGTTTTGTGCAGGACTACTCCAAAGATATACTGGAGAGCATCGTGGTTCACATTGATGCCTGCGGGATCCAGGGCGAGCAGGCGGAGGAGATGCAGGTCCAGCCCGGTACGCCGATTCTTCGGCTGGACTCTGTCTGCTATAGTTTCAAAAGCCAGCCGATCATGTGCTCTGTTGAGTTTCATAATACAAAAATTCTGCCGTATTCTTTGTTTAAGAGGCTCCATCGTGTGCAATACTATTCACAGCAATGAAGCGGCAAGACATAGGCAGCCCGCCGGTATCAACCGGCGGGCTGCTTCTTATGTAATACTTTCTTGTGAGGTGTGCTGCCGTTGGCATCGCAAATTTGACAAATAAACTCAAACAGTTTTGTGATAATATACAAAATTTAAAGAGAAAACACCAATAAAATTATAAAACTGTTGACATAGGGCAAATGAGGCGGTATACTCAATAAAGTAATACTTATTATAATAAAAATTAATAAGTTTGATAGTAAGTATTACTTTTGCGCTCGGGAAAAGCAGAGATCTTGTACCATGAACCAAAACAAAGGAGGAGGAATGCGAGATGAAAGAGACAACGGCGAAAAAAGAGTACGGCGTATTAGATCCGGTTCCGCAGTCAGACAGGCATTTCAGTTTTGGAGATATGATGCTCACCTGGATGGGCGCCAATTTCCAGCCCGGCGCGTGGACCGTAGGTGGAACCATTGCCAGCGCCGGATTCCTGGGCGCAATGGCTATCGTACTGATCGGGAATCCGATTACCTACATTATCCTGGCCCTGGTGGGATTTATCTCCTATAAAATCGGCGTGCCCACGATGATGGTGGTCCGGGCATCGATGGGTGTACGAGGCGGCTATGTGGCCGTGATCTGCAATATCTTCAGCATTATGGGATGGACGGCGATCTCCAATTACTTCGCCTCCATCACGATCTCCTATATATTCAATACCATGTTCGGCACGCCGGCCTACGGCAGTCCCGGGGCAGAGCCGTGGATGCTGGTGGGATGCTGTATCAACGCGGTCATCGCATTTATTGCGGTGTACGCCGGAGGGTCCCGGTCCCTGAAGATTTTTGAGCGCATTATGATGCTGGCGCTGCTGGTCCTGGCGGTGTTCATCAGCATCAAGCTCTTTCAGATGGTTACGATCCGGGAACTGCTGGACTGGGTGATTCCCGCGGACAGAAAAATCGGTTTTGGCGTGGGTCTGGACGCCATGATTGCGTTTGGCATTACCTGGACCTTAATGAGCGGCGATTACACCAGATACACAAAAGACGCGAAGTCCGCCACGCTGGCCCCGATTCTGGGCGCCAGTATTGCGGCCATCTGGTTTGCGGTGATCGGCGTGATCAGCGTGGCAACGGTGGCTCTGACCACGGGCGTGTTCGATGCCAATAACGCGAATCCCTCTTCGCTGCTCATGGGGCTGGGATTCAGCTGGATCGCTTTGATCGTGGTGGTGTTCTCTTCTGTAACGACTTCCATGGTCAATATCTTCAGCGGCTCCATCCAGATCATGTGCCTGAGCAAAAAGCTGCAGCAGAAGCATGTAAATATCTTCGTGGCGGTATTCACGACCCTGCTGGCCTTTGTGCCGGTGTTCCATGGCAGCTTTGCCGACCTGTTCATGGTCTTTCTGGACAGTCAATCCGCCATGTTCCCCCCGATCATGGCCATCATGATCATGGACTACTACTTTGTGAAAAAGAGGAGCTATGATGTAAGCCAGCTGAACGAGGAAAATGGGAGCTATTGGTATACCAAGGGCTTTAACATTGCCGCAATTCTCTCCTGGGTGATTGGCACTGTGATTTATGTGGTGCTGAAGGGCATCGGTTTCGGCGCGGAAACAATGGGCGCCGTAGTGCCCAGCTTTGTGATCTGCTGCGTATCCTATCTGCTCCTGATCAGATGCATTCCCGCTGCAAAGAAGGCGGAGAGCAACTAAAAAACCTGTATGCATATCCGGCGTTTTCCCGGTTGTGCATGCAAGTCTGAGCCTGCCATATTCATGCCGCTGCGCCGGCATGGTGATGGAGACCGTGTTTTGAGCGCCGCTTGCCGCACGGTCTTGGAACGATGCAAAAGGCCTAAGCGGTCGCAACTATTTAAATGGGAGGAAACGATCCATGAATGAGAAATACCTGAATCTGAAAGAGGCCATCTGCGATGGCGATGATGAGGCCGCTCTGGACGAGGTCGAAAACCTGCTGGAAGCATCCGCAAACCCCCTTGACATCTTTACCGATTGTGTGGAGCCCACGCTGAATGAACTTGGCGAGCAGTTTGCCAAGCTGGAGATTTTTCTGCCGGATCTGGTCCTGGCCGGCGAGGCAGTTGCCGCCATTCAGTCAAAGCTGCTGCCGATTATGCAGGAACAGAACATCAAGGGACGGCAAAAGGGCAGGGGCGTCATCGCCACCGTGTCCGGCGACATCCATGATATCGGCAAAAACATGGTCTGCCTGATGATGCAGATCAACGGGTTTGAGATGGTGGATCTGGGCGTTGATGTGGCGCCTATGGAGATCCTGCGGCGGGCGGAGGAGATGGACGCGGATATCGTGGCGCTCTCCGGACTGATGCTGCCGTCCCTGCCCTTTATGAAGGAGACGATCGAGCTGGTCCGCCACAGCTCCAAGCTGGGCGGCCACACCAAGATCATGGTTGGCGGCGGGCCGGTAACCAAGGAGTGGGCAGATGCCAATGGCGCGGACGGCTATTCCGATGATTCCATTGGCGCGGTAAAGCTGGCCCATGAGCTCATGGGTCTGAGCGCATAAAAGGAGGTTGCAGTATGAATCAGAAGGCAAAGATTTTTGACGTTGTCCGCCGCAGTATTGAGGGCCCCATTGTCAGCGAGCAGGACTTCGATATGAAGCACATTTATCAGAACCTGAAAAAAATCGTGAAAAAGTACGATATCAGGCTGGAGTCTGAAAATATCATCAACTTCAATGATGAGCTGGCCGACCGGGTTTGGGATGCGGCTATTGAATTCTTGGCGAAAGCGGGCATCTTCTGCAAAGATACCGGACGCATCATCCAATATACGGAGGAGGAGATCCGGCAGTCCATCCGAATGGCTCCGGACCACGCCGTATTTGGCGAGGGCAACGACACGGTCCATGAGTACGCCCGCACTGCCGATGATCCGCGGCCTCCGGTGAATTTGGGCGGCTCGGTGAATGTGCCCTGCCCGAACGAATATTTTGTGCCCATTATGCTTTCCTATATGCAGGAGCCCCGGGTGGATTTCCACTGCCCCACCACCAATTTGACCACCATCAATGGGCTGGAACTGCGGACCCGCACGCCGCTGGAGATTTTTGCCGCTTATGAGGAGGTGGCGCTGTTCCGCCATGTGGCCGCCATGTCCGGCCGGGCCGGAATGCCCTATAACGGGGTGGGCATCAGCGTAAGCGATGTAGGCGAGCTGGCGGCCTCCCATCTGATGAAAAAGACGGACAGCCACAGTATCGGGATCATTTCCGAGCTGAAGGTGGATTATGCTATTTTGAATAAAATCGCACAGTGCGTTATGCTGGATCATCAGGTCATGCCCTATGCCAATCCCATTTATGGCGGCCTGGGCGGCGGACTGAACACGCAGGTGGTTCTCCTGACTGCGGAAATGATCGCGCTGAGCATTGTCTTTATGGGGACCACCGTTGGCACAACGCCCACCCACCCCAATCTGTTCTGCTCCACCACCAAGGAGCTGCTGCAGATGACCAGCGTGGCGTTCCAGGCCATCTCCCGCAACTCCCATATCATGACCCGCCTGACGCACACCATGGTGGGCGGTCTGGCCACCAAGACGTTCCTCTATGAGATCATCGCTTCCTGCCTGGTTGCGGTCAAGTCCGGCCTGGCCCGCCTCCAGGGCCCCCGCGCCGCTACCGGGGCGATCACCGGGGCCTGCTCTGGCCTGGAAGCCCGGTTCCAGGGCGAGGTGCTTCATGCCGCCGTTAAGATCGACCGCCAGAAGGCGGAAGAAATTGCCCGGAAAGCCTATGAGAAGTACAAGGACGATCTGGACAAAAAGCCCTATGGCAAACCCTTCTGGGAGGTCTATGATGTCAAGACGGTTCAGCCCTCTCAGGAGTGGCTGGATGTATACAATGCGGTTCGCGAGGAGGCCATCGGTTGGGGCCTGCCGCTGGATCAGGTTTGACAGAGGAGAGGTATCATGGAAATCAGGGAATTTGACCGGCGCTTTGCAGCCATTACCCATGAAAAAGACTTGGAGCTGCTGCGCCGTACGTTTGAGCTGGCCAAAGAGGGCCGGGCTTCCGGCAATAACCCCTTCGGCGCTCTGCTGGCCGATGGGGAGGGGAATATTCTCATTGAGCAGGCTAACATCGAGGTGACCACCAGGGACTGCACCGGCCATGCGGAGACGACCGTAGCCAGAAAGGCGTCCATGACATACGACAAGGATTTTCTCTGGAACTGCACCCTGTATACCAGCGCGGAACCCTGCTGTATGTGTACGGGAGCCATTTACTGGGCCAACATCGGCCGCATTGTTTTTGCAATGAGCGAGAACATGCTGTTTCAGACTACGGGCGACAATGAGGCCAACCCCTCTTTCAACCACAGCTGCCGGGAGATCCTTTCCAAAGGGCAGAAGGAAATCGTAGTCCGGGGACCGTTCCCGGAGATCATGGAAGAGGCGCTGGAGCCTCATAAGGGTTTTTGGGATTAAGCGCCGTTCGTGTCCCCATGTGTGCGAACCGGCAAGAGGAGTTTTCACGCAGTCCGGACGGTAGGATCCGCCATCGGGACGTGCAGAGGGACACGGAATTAACCTTAAAGCAGTTACGCTCTTTTCCGGGGGCCTGCGGCGCTGCTGCGGGTCCCCGGCCTGTGGTTCGCCACGGATAGTGGAGGTGAAGAATATGCCGGTGGTTACGCTGATACGGGAGGATTTCCGGCGTGAGGTGGAGGCCCCTGTGGGGCAGCCGCTGATAGATCTACTCCGGAAGGAGGTCCCCTCTTTTGACTTTCCCTGCGCCGGAAACCACACCTGCGGAAAATGCGGGGTTCAGATAGAAGGGGACTATACCTGCAGGGAGGTCCCTGCCGGCGGGGGAAAACACCTGGCCTGCTGCACGGAGATTTTGGGAGACTGCAGTGTTTATCTGCCTGCTGCACGCGGGCAGCAGATCGTATTTGGCGCAGGGCGTACCGCGTCCGGCCACCGGCCATTGTACAGCGGCAGCTATGGCGCGGCCGTGGATATTGGGACCACCACGGTGGCGGCCTGCCTCTTCCGAAGAGGAGAGGACCGGCCTGCCGCCGTGCGGGGAGAGATGAACATGCAGAGGGCCTTTGGCAGCGATGTCCTGGCCCGCATCGTATACTGCGGCCAGAATACGGTGGCGCCATTGCAGGAGCTGATCTGCCGGCAGATTGGACAAATGCTTCTGGATATGTGCCGGGAGGCCGGTATTGGCAGAGAAGAGGTTGGCGGAGGCTGTATCACCGGAAATACCGCCATGCTGCATACTTTGACGGGGCTGGATCCGCACGGGATCAGCGTAGCCCCCTTTGTGCCCGAGTCGCTTTTTGGAGGCCGCAGCTGTTTGGCGCTGGGGGAGTTTGGAAGGATGGAATGCTACCTGCCGCCCTGCGTCTCAGCCTATGTGGGCGGAGACATCAGCTGCAGCATCCTGGCCTCCGGCGTTATGGAGCGGGAGCGGACGGCCATGGTGATCGATGTGGGGACAAATGGAGAGATCGCGCTCTATCATCAGGGAAAGCTGACCTGCTGCTCTGCCGCTGCGGGACCGGCTTTTGAGGGCGCCTGCATTTCCTGCGGATTACCGGCCTGCGGGGGAGCTATCGACCGGGTATGGGGAGAGCATGGCGAATTGCGCTATACCGTCATCGGCGGAACGGCGGCGGAGGGGATCTGCGGCTCCGGCCTGATTGACGCCGTATGCTGGGCGCGGCGGCTGGATATGCTGGATAAGCGGGGGCGTCCGGATGGGATGGAGCTGCCCATTGGCGGCAGCGGGATCTCGCTTACCAGGCGGGACATTGGCGAGCTCTTGCTGGCAAAGGCGGCGATCCGGGCGGGAATCGACACGCTATTGTACACCTGCCGGATTGAGGCCGAGTCCGTGGAGCAAGTGGTTCTGTGCGGCGGCTTCGGCAGCCGTTTGGATACGGACAGCGCCGTAGGCATTGGCCTTCTCCCTCCGTGCTTTCAAAATCGAACGGCTTCCATTGGGAACGCTGCCATCTCCGGCGCCGGAATGGTGCTGCAGGACCAAACATGTATCCGGGCTCTGGAGCGGATAGCGGCTCTGTCCAACACGGTGGAGCTTTCCGGAAATCCGTATTTTCACAAACAGTATATCAAGTCCATGTATTTGCCCGAGATCGATAGGGATAGTCAACGCGGCTGAAAAACGCAAATGCGCTTTTTCGATGAGTGCGCCTGCGGCCCGCCAACGTGCTGCGTACCGCCGTTTTGTTGGCTGGGAAGTTTTCAGCCGAAGCCGGGATGGCGGTTTCCTGCGGCATAAAACGCCGCAGGGTGGAAAAGAGTTTTTCTCTTTTCAGCTGCTTCGGCTATAGAAAGGAGTATACACATATGAAGAGAAATATGAATCTGTGGAAGGATCAGGTCATTGCATCCCAAGTGAAGCAGCCCATGCCGATTCTATCCTTCCCTGCGATTCAGCTGCTGGGGATCACGGTCAAGGAGCTGATCAGCAGCAGTGAGACGCAGGCCAAGGCCATGAAGCTGCTGGCGGAGCGGAATCCCTCGCTGGCGGCGGTCAGCATGATGGACCTGTCTGTAGAGGCGGAGGCGTTTGGCGCGCAGATTCAGGTCAATGACCATGAGGTGCCGGTGGTGACCGGCGCCGTAGTGAACACGCAGGAAGAGGCGGAGGCGCTGGAGATTCCGGAGGTAGGCGCCGGACGGACGCAGATCTATATTGACGCAATGACCCGGGCTGTAGAATTGATCCAGGACCGGCCGGTTTTGGCGGGCGTGATCGGACCATTCTCGCTGGCGGGGCGCTTGATTGGCACCGTGGAGGTGATGAAGGCCTGCAAGCGCAAGCCGCAGCTGGTACATACGGTGATGGAGAAATGCACCCGGTTTATCATCTCCTATATTCAGGCGTATCAGGCCACCGGGGCGAACGGCATCGTAATGGCGGAGCCTCTGACGGGACTGCTTTCTCCACGGTTTGCGGTGGAGTTTTCCGAGCCCTATGTGAAGCGCATTGTGGATGCCGTACAGTCTGAGGACTTCATTGTGCTGTATCACAACTGCGGCAACAATACCATGCTGATGATGGATTCTCTGCTGCGGGTGGGGGCGAAGGGGTACCACTTCGGGAATGCCATATCCATGGAAGAGGCAGTATCCCATTGCCCGGCGGATATACTGTGCATGGGGAATGTGGACCCGGCATCCTTTACCTTTGGAACAGTGGACAGCATGGTCCTGCAGACGCGGCAGGTGCTGGAGGCGTGCAGCCAATCGCCCAACTTCATTATTTCTTCTGGCTGCGACATACCCCCCATTGCCAGATGGGAAAATATTGATGCGTTTTATGAGACCGTGCGCGGCTACTATGCGGAGAAAGCATAAAATGGTAAGCGGTCTAAGCGGCAGGCAGGCGGAATTCCGCCTGTCTGCCGCTCAAATTGTAGACAACGGCCCTCCGCAGGAGTTCGCGCCCGCAGGCGCGAAAAGATTTTAATCGTTTTTCC
>CAMWTG010000030.1 GCA_947177115.1 uncultured Clostridia bacterium | reverse complement strand
GTCCCCTGGACGGTCACATCCGCTGTACCGCCGATGGTCAGCAGCCCCGCGGCGGCATCAAAGGACACCCCGGAGAGGTCCCGGCCCAGCACCTGTACGTTCCCCATTTGCAGAACACTGGCGCGCCCGGCAACCTCCTCCGCTCCGGCCGGATATTCCGCCGGAGCGGCCTCCGGCCCGGCCCCGGCGCTCTCCAGATTGGTCAGCAGCCCCATCAGCAGATCCAGATTCGCCCCCTCAAGCCCTGCCAGATAGTCCAGAAGCGAGGGACCGGTCTGAAGCAGGGAGCCGCCCTCAGACAGCAGCAGTTCCACCAGGAAATCCTGCAGCCCCGGGGCCGTACCGCCGGTGAACTGGCTCTGAAAATCTTCCAGACTGGTAAATTCGCCGTTTGTCAGCAGCTCAATGGCCTCATCTGGCGAGAAGCCGTCCGCAATTTTTTCCATCAACTGCCGCAGCCCTTCCAGGGCCTGCTCCGGATCGATGGACTCCGAGCCTCCGCCGGCGATCACCGCCCCCAGATACAGGGCGGCCAGATAGCTTGCGGCGGCGTCTCCTTCCAGAGGGCGGCCAATCATGGCGGCCAGCAGCTCCGCGCCGCTGGCGCTTTTGTCCAGCCCCAGGGCATCCAGCAGCTGCTCCGGCGTAACGTCCCCCTGGGTGATGCCCTCCAGGAGCCAGCCGGGCAGGGCGTTTTCCTCCTTGGCGGACGCCTCCTCCATAAGCGCGTACAACAAAGCCGCCCCGCCGTCCTCCACGCCCATGTCCTCATCCAAAAACAGGGGCACATCGCCGGCCATGGCCTCGCCTACCATCCGGTCGATCTCATCCCGCAGCTTCTCCAGCTCGGCCTGCAGCGCGGCCCGGTCCGGCTCACCGCCGCTGGCGGCCTCCTTGGCCAGCTCCGCCATGCGCCCCAGCCTCTCCTGGACCTCCGCCAGCGCCGCCTCCCCCGTCTGAAGGGTACGGCGGCTCTCCCGGGACTGGTTCTCCGCCTGACTGACTCGGGTCATCAGCTGCCGCAGGGTTTCCGAGACAGTGAATCCCGTGGGGCGGGATGTCTTCTGGCTCTGACCGGCGCCAGCCTGCTTTTCCGTTTTGCCCGTTCCCGGATAGGTGGGTACGGCAAATCCCCTGTTTCTGCGAATGGTCAGCTCACTCATTCCCAGCGCCTCCTTTCGCGCCGCCGCTTATCGTACGGCTCTATTTAGTAGTATTATCGGCAGATCCGCCGGAAAAATAAGAAACGCCAGTGATTCCGCGACCCGGCGGCCCCCTGCCGAAGCGCACCGCGCCCTATCCGCCGGACGGTTTATCGTGCCGTCCGGCGGATAGGGCGCGGTATAATTTTTGCAAAATGAGGCAGTCAGACACCCGCTCTCCGGATCATCCCGCAGTACATCCTGTCCATCAGTTTCCGCAGCGGCGCGAACAGCGCCAGCGCCATAGCAAAATTCCCTCCACAGTGGAGCAGGTCATAGGGGATCCCGTTGATCCACCAGGATACCGCGAAGGCGGGGCCACCGGTAAAAGCGTAGACCGGCGCGCAGAGCAGCCCGAAGAACAAGCCAAACCCCCCGGACAGCAGAGCCCAGCCCAGCGGGCTGGTCATCCCCCGCAGCAGCCATGCGCACAGCGCCAGGATCAGCCAGATATAGAGATAGTTGACGCTCCAGAGATTGATGCCGTACAGCACGAATTCCAGCAGCACGTAGGCATAGATGGGATATAGCGCCTTCCTTCCGAAGGTAACGGCAAAAAGCATCACCAGCAGAGAGACCGGCTCAATGTTGGGCAGCGCGGACATTGCCAGCTTGGCCATGAAGGTCATTCCGCCCAGTATGCCGAACAGCGCCATCTCCTCCAGCGTCAGCCGCCGCTTATCCAACCGTGTATACCAGGGAAAACGCGTCCCCGTCATGGACCGGCGTCTGATCCACGCTCAAGCTGGCGTACTCGCCGCCCTGATAGAAGGCCCAGTAAGCGCCGTCCGTATCATAGTCCGCCATCTCGCCGTCCACTTCCTTGATATACAGACCGTAGTCGCCCTGTTCTCCCTTGACCAGGCCCTCGGCCTGGAGCACCTCGCCCAGGTATTCCGCATCCGTATGGTAGGTGAATTCCTTCTTGCTCTCGTCCTTATGGACCACCTCCACCGTAATGGTCTTGGCTCCCTGCGAGACGGCGGGGCGGGTGGCATACCAGATCCCCGCGAATAAGGCAACCAGCACCACCACTGCGGCAACAGCCCCAATCAGTTTTCCATTTTTCTTCATGTTTCCAGTCTCCTTTGCTTCTTCTTTGTGTTTTCCTCGGCCCTGCAAGCAACACAAAAGCCGCGCCCCCAAGGGCGCGGCAAAAAAAAGCGATCGCTCGCCTGCCATGCACCCTCCTATGCGCGAGGAGGCTTTTGTGCGTCATATACAGGCAGGTATTCTGGCTCAAGCGTCCATCGCATTCTTCCGCCTTCCCGGGGCGGCTGCCCCAGTGACATCATGGAAGTCTGCTCCGCTCATACAGCAACGGCATTGCACAGGATTCTCACCTGTTTCCCTCTCGCCCCTTCCGGGGCATACCTGTATACCACTCGCTATTTACTTTGGGATCCTTCGCCTATTATATGCCGCCCCTCTTTCCTTGTCAAGAACCACTTTTTCCTGTCCCGCGCCAAAGCAGTCAAGGAAAACCTCTTGTCAAAAGCGGGAGAAATTGGTATAATCGGCCTGGCTGTTTATCCCACATACCCCATTGTCAACGAGAGGAGACTTCCCTATGCACATACGAAAACGAATCCTATCCCTTTTTCTTGCCGCGGCCATGCTGGCCTCCTTTCTGCCCGCCGCAGAGGCGGCGGAGACCGGGAGCGAATCCCGGGCATCAGGTTCCCTTTCGGCCACTCTCCGCATTGATTACGCCCAATCCTTGGACTCGCTCCGGGCGCGGGATGTGGCCGTAGAACTGTTCCAGGGGGGCGTTTCCCTGGGCCGCCTGCCCCTGACGCAGGAGGCCCCCGATGCCCGCCTGGGCGCCTATCCGGCGGCGGTATCCCTCCGGAACACCGATGGCGGCGCCCTCAACGGCGGAAACTGGCCCGGCTATCTGGATGTAGCCGTGGGCAGCCTTCCCCGGGGCAGCTATGTGCTGGAATTCACCGGACGTGGCTTCGCGCCTTTCCGTCAGGCCGTTGTTCTGGACCAGTATGACCAACACGTCATCCTGGGCACCGGCGATGGCTCTTTCCCTCTGGGAGATGTAGACGGCAGCGGCCAGGTGGACCAGCTGGACCAGGACCTGCTGGCAAGCGCCCTGGGCTCCACAGCCCCGGAAGACCTGACCCGGTATGACCTCAACGGCGATGGGGTCATTGACATCTATGACCTGGCCTGCGTCAGCCGCAACGCCCGCGCCAAAGACGGCGGGGAGGTGCTCTCCACCGCCCTGCTTGACCCGCCGGTGGAGCAGGTCATCCTGAGCAGCGGCGCCATCGTCAGCGGCAGCCTGGACAACCTCTTTGCGGAGGACGGCCAGGCGGTCATGCTGTCCGCGCCCCAGGGTCAGGCGGAGCTGCAGATCGTCATGGAAAACCCAGTGGAAATGGCGGAGATCCAGATCCGCTCCCCCGAGGGCGAGGGCGAAGTGCTGTCTGGCACGGTCCATGTGGAACACGAGGACGGCTTTGATGACATCCCCTTTGACAACACCCTGCCCGCGGGCATCCACGGCATCAGCGCCATCCCCGGTACAGGCGTGATCACTATCGCCCTGGGCCGCCGGGTCGCGGTAAAGGAGATTACCATCTCCGTTTCCCAAACTGCGGGCGGCGAGTACGCCTCGGTAGAATCCATCCGTTTCCTCCGGGACATTGTGCCGGAGGAACCTGTCCAGCCCAACAGTGAGATCAAGAATCTTACCGCCGTCCCCGGCGATGGGCGGGTAAGCCTGCGGTGGGGCGAACTGCCCAACGTGTCCGGCTACCGGGTGGACTACTGGCTCCGCAGCGGCGGGGAGAAACGCTCCCTGCTGGTGGACGTGCCCCAGGCGGAGGTCACGGGCCTGGATAACCTGAAGACCTATCTCTTCACTGTCACCCCCGTAGACAAGGGGTGGGAGGGCAAGCCCTCCACTGAGGTGGCAGCGGAGCCCCAGCCCTCCAAGGCCCCCGATGCGCCGGACATGGTCAGCGTCACCGCCCTGGACGGCGGCCTCAGCGTCTCCTGGAAGGCCGTCAAGACCGCTACCTACTATGAGGTCTACTATCGGGCGGAGAGCGACAGCGCCTTCCGCCAGTGGGGCAGCTCCCTTTCCAGTATCGGCACTACCATTACAGACCTGACCAACGGCGTCAAGTATTCCCTCTACATCGTGGCGGGCAACAGCATCGGCCGCAGCGGCCCCTCCCGCACCGCCGAGGGCACGCCCAAGGCCACCGACTACTCCCGCCCGGCGGGCATCCCCACCGAGGGCTTGCTGGACAGCAGCATGATCGCGGATATCCGGCTGGCCGATGCGGGGAATTATCATGCCGGTTCCTACACCTCCGCCGCACCGTTTGACCCCCGGAACATGATCGATGGTAATTTCCAGACCCACTGGACCGCCAGCAGCAACTGGTCCAGAAACGAGCATGTCATCTGCACCTTTACCCAGCCGGTGGATCTCTCCGCGGCCATCTGGGTCCCCCGGCTGGACGGCGGCTATCCGGCTTACCTGCGGGCCTACAGCGTGCGGGTATGGCAGGAGGGCGATAACCTGGACGGACCCGGCACCCAGGTGATCCCCGATCCCGCCACCGGCATCTCTGATGACGCGGGCAGCGCCCACAAGTGGCCCAACGTTCCCAATTTCAGCTCCGTGTCCACCGACCGTTTTGCCATCATGCCCTTCGGCGCACTGAAAAACGTGGTCAAAATCAGCGTAGCCGCCGAGCAGCGGGACTATCTGACCGTCAGCTGTTCCGAGCTGATGTTCATGGAGTATGACGAGTCCAGAAGCCTGCCGGACAACATCGCGGCCCTCTTTACCTCGCCGCTGTGTACCCAGCTGAGAGCCGGCGTCACCCAGGCGGACATTGATGCCCTGCGCCAGCGGCTCAACAGCAGCGAGCGGAACTACTACCTGTACACCTCCGCTCTGGATGACCAGCTGGCGCTGGCGGAGGAGCTGCTGCAAAACGGCAAAACCTCCGGCGCGGTCCTCCGGGGCGTGGATTCCCGCAGCGGCGCGGCTGACGGCAAGGCCTACGGCCAGGGCGGCAGCGAGCTGCAGCCCCTGGGCGCGGCGGCCCGGGCCGGCAGTGAAGTGATCATTTACGCCGAGGGCATCCCGCAGGGCGAGACCCTTACCGTTTATGCAAGCCAGTTCAACGCCGAAGCCAACACCTGGCTGAAGAGCATGGGGACGGTGAGCAATGGGCGCACCGTGCTGACCGTGCCCCAGATCGGCAGCCAGAACACCCCCAGAGGCGGCAGCCTGTATTTCACCTACAGCGGATCCAATCCCGAAGGGATCTCCCTCCACGTCCGCAAGGCGACTGCCATCCCCATGCTGGACCTGTCCGATTGGTACATCTTCTCCGAAGCGGAGCGCAGGGAGGCCATCGCCGCCTACACGGACCAGCTGGCCGCTTACGTGTCCGCGCAGCGGATCAGCAACGCGGACAAGGCAACCAACTGTCTCAATGTCACGGAGATCGCCACGCCCACGGTGCTGCTTTCCCTGCCCGCCGCCGCGGTGCTCTCCGGCCTGGGGACCCAAGCCAGCCGGGAACAGCGGACGGAGACGCTGTATCAGTCCGTCCTGGCCTGGGAGGACGTGATGCACATCTGCAAGACCACCCAGGGCATTGACGGCACCTATGAGCGCAACGGCATGCAGACCCGCCAGAATATCCGCTGCATGCAGATGTTCGCCGGGGCCTTCATGTACGCCGCTGGAAACCATATCGGCATCGGATACGGCTCCTGCGCCGGTATGGTCTGCGGCAAGCCCATCAGCGCCCTGGAGGAAAACGCCTCGGCCAACCGGCTCTTCGGCTGGGGCATCGCCCACGAGATCGGCCACAACATGGATAAGCTGGGCAAGGCCGAGATCACCAACAACATCTACGCCCTGATGGTCCAGACCTATGACGGGGAGGCGAACACCTTCGCCTCCCGGCTGGAGAAGTCCGGGAAATATGCCGCCATTTTCACCAAGACGGCCCAGGGCCATCCCGGCGACTCCGGAGATGTCTTCGTCCAGCTGGGGCTATACTGGCAGCTGCATCTGGCCTATGACAGCGGAGACGATCCCATGGACTTCTACAACCGCTTCTTCAAGGCATGGAAGGCGGGGACCTATTTCAACGGCGCCTCCTCCTATCAGGACAAAGTGGCCCTCACCGCTGCCGCCATTGCGGACAGGGACCTGACGGAATTCTTTACCCGCTGGGGCATGGTCCTCAGCGACAGCACCCGCGCCGTACTGGCCTCAAAGCCCAAAGAGGACCGGGCCGTCTGGTATCTCAGCGACCAGAGCCGCAGGGACCGTCTGGCAGGCAAGGCCGCCGGAGAGGGGACCGTTTCCCTGACGGTGGCCCGCTCAGCAGAGCATCCGGACAATGGTTTCGATCTGACCATCACCCCCTCGGTCACCGAGGGGACCGTCCAGGGATATGAGATCCTCCGGGATGGAGAATCCATCGGCTTCACCATGGGGACCTCCTATACCGACATCGTAGGCTCAGCAAACCACCGGACCTATACCTACAGCGCCCGCGCCTACGATACCCTGGGCAACTGCTTTGCCACGGCGGAAGCGCCCCAGGTCCGGGTGGCTTACGACAAGACCGTACCCGCCGGCAGCTACGTCATGAGCCGGTCCAATGACAGCGTCACCTTCCAGCTGACGGAGGAGACCTCCGTCTCCGGCTTCAAGCTCACAGGCGGCCAGCGGCCCCTGTCCGGCAGCTTCACCGTTGCCATCACCGGAAAGGACGGCAAGACCGTTACCGCGCGTTCCGGCAGCTTTGACGCAGGGAATCAGGCGGTGGATGATCAGAACAGCTACCTCTCCTATTTCCAGAAGCCCGGCGCGCCGGAGACGGACACCCGCATCTGGACTTACGATGCCAAAACCGTCACCATCACCGGCATCCCCGCCGGTATGGCCGATGGAGACATCCAGCTGATCACCTACGCGGGAGACGATGTGGCCTTCCTGGAGGGCGGCTTTGTGGGACTTCTGGACAAGCCCTATGACACTGGGGAGGAGATGATCCCCGCCGGGACGCTGGTCATCGCCGGTACGTACCGGGGCGACCCGGTGTACCAGATGATCAAGATCCAGGGCCGCTTTGTGGACACGACTCTTACCGGCGATGAGGCTGGCAATGAGGTCGTGAAGCAGACGGAGACCATCCGGGATCTGGATGGAAAGCTGCTGCTCTTCGCCGAGATCCCCGAGGATGGGGCGGTCAGCGATATCAGCGATGGCATCTTCCTCTTTATCCCGAATCTGGAAAAGGAGGCGGAGCTGCAGGGCCAGGTCAGCAGCTGCGCGCCCAAGAGCCTGCTGCCCGCCCAGCTGCGCATCCAGAGCTACCGCACCGATGTGCCCGATGCCGCAGACGGAAAGCGTCTCACGGCGGAAACCCTGTGGACTGACAGCCCCGGCGGGAGCGACCTGCCCAAGCTGGTATTGGAGGGCTGAACATGAAACGGATCTTTGCAATCCTGGCCGCTCTGTGTCTGTTTTGGACAATGCCGGCCGCAGCCGCGGCCCAGGGAAGTCCTACCCTGATTTGCGGCCAGGAGGGAAACAACACCTCCCTGACCCTGGAGGGTCTGGAAGAGACGGTCTATGCCCTCCAGCTGGAGCTGACTCTGCAGGGCGCCTGTCCTGACGCCGTCTTCGTCTCCGGCGTTCCCGGAGCCTACGTCCCATCGTGCCGCACGGAGGTCCGGGGGGACACGACCTTCCTTACGGTCTATATGACCGCGCCGGAAGGCGTCCTCACCAGCGAGAGCAGCCTGTATCTGGGCACACTGGCAGCCGGCGGAAACTTTTCCCTGCCAGCGCAGGGGACTCTGGTCCTGCTGGACCGGTCCCTCCAGCCCTGTCGGGGCAGCGGGCCCGTCTCTCTCCAAAGCCGTCAGCCCTCCTCCGGCGGCAATCAGGCTCCCGGAAGCGGTTCCGGTCAAACGCCCTCCGGCGGCGGTTCCGGTTCCGGCTCTAATTCCGGCTCCGGCCAGCCTGCCGTGCCTCAGCTCCCCGCCGCTCCTCTGCCCTTCCTCGATGTGCCGGAGGGATACTGGTGCCGGGACGCAGTGGAGTACGTCTACCGGGCAGGTCTGATGAACGGCACTTCCGCCACTGCCTTCAGCCCCACCGCCACCACCACGCGGGGAATGATCGTGACTATTCTCTACCGGATGGAAGGCTCTCCTGCAGCGGGGATTTCCTCCTTTACCGATGTTCCCTCGGATGCCTACTATGCCAACGCCGTAGCCTGGGCCGCTGCCAATGGCATTGTCAATGGCTATGAGGACGGCTCTTTCCGGCCCGAGGATGCCATTACCCGAGAGCAAATGGCCGCGTTCCTCTTCCGTTACGCCCGATATCTGGGCCAGGATGTCTCGCTGCTGGCGGACCTGTCCGCTTATACCGATGCGGAGAGCATCTCGGACTACGCTGTGGAGCCCATCCGCTGGGCCAATGCGCGGGGCCTGATCACCGGCATCAGCACCGGCATTATTTCCCCGTCCGGCAGCGCCACAAGAGAACAGGTGGCGGTGATCCTCACCCGCTTCATCCAAGGCAGCGGGCCGGTATAAAAGCAAGCAGTTTCCGCCATCAAACGGCGGAAGGGACCGGACCGGCCCCTCCCTCTCAAAAAGCGTCCGGCATACAGAAGCATCCGGTCTCCCTGCTCGGGAAACCGGATGCTTGCTGTTTCTCGGTATGGTTACAGCGGTCCTTGAAAAAAGCGTAATACCGTGCGGAACTCTGATACTTTTTCTTGAGAAAGAAAAAGTATCAGAAAGGCCTTTCATTTTGGGACTAAACCCATTGCAAATTCCTGAGTTTTCGCCCGGTAACGATACTGCGCTTTTAGTCAGGAAACAGTATTAGAAGCTGTATTTACAGGCTTTTAGATATTTCAAACGTCCGGCCTGCCCAGCCGCGCGATAATTGCCTCCCGGTACTCCGTATGGTGAGGCATACCGCCGCCCAGCCCGCCAAGTTTGGGGAACCTAAGCTTGAAGCAGCTTCCATTTTTCATCGTAAGAGAGCATTTCACCGAGCCCATCCATCCTTTTTTGATCACACAGTTCCCAATATCCGCCAGCCGGAAACAATTGCCGATATCTGCAAGAAGGATATCCGAAGTGACCATCCGGATGTTCTCTTCCCGCACATCCGGTCCGTCATCAAACCGATAGTAATAACTGCTCCGTTCACACGGGGCCATCACCAGGGAATACTGCGTGATTCCGATGTAAAGATCATAAGTCGAATTCTTCTCCTTGTTCACTACGATCACGCCGCCATTTTCCGCAGGGATCAGCCCGTTTTCCGTAAGAACACACTTTCCGAAAACGCCTATTATCTTCGTTTCGTGGGATATTGCATGTATGCCTGCCAGCAGCATCTCCCCACTGGGTATGTACTCCCCTAAAACCCGCCGCATATTCGTTTCATCAAAAATCTCAGACATATGAACCTCTCCTTCATTTATGCTTTCTGTGTGAAATCAGAACCGGGAGTAAATGCCCAAACGCCAGTACCAAAAAGAATATCCCTATCATAACAACGATTTTTGAGAGGGCAACAATCCATCCGTCCACAAATCCCCCGTCCCGGTTTGTAAGTGCAAAGTAAACAAAAACTCCGAAACATACCAAAGCGATGCTCAAGCAGGAAAGAAAGAGCACAATCGCAATCTTTCCGACCTTTTTACGATCATCCTCCACCGCAAACACTCCTTCTCTATAAAGATTTACTGGTCAAATCTTATCATTAACCACTATTGGAATATTATTTCCGAACTTTTAAGTTCGGAAGTAATAGTTGCCATATTTTGCGGTTGCAACCGTTTGCGGCGGCAACCGCAAAATAAATCAAATCCAAATGGTATTATTCCTTCGTTTAAATACAGGGATAATACTATCCACAAACAATTGGCAAGCTGCCAATACCCGGTCCCAACTACGCAAAAGGCGGGGAACAGGAGCGGACGGGCGCTGCCCCCGCCGCTCCTGTTCCCTTTTATCAGTCCAGAATCTCATCCAATGTCTCTAGCAGCTTTTCAATATCAATGGGCTTGGCAATATGCCCGTTCATCCCGCAGCGCAAGGCCGCCTGCTTATCCTCCTCAAAGGCGTTGGCAGTCATGGCCAGGATCGGGACGGATGCCAGCTTCTTGTTTTCCAGGGCACGGATCGCCTTGGCCGCCGCGTAGCCGTCCATCACCGGCATCTGAATGTCCATCAGGACCAGCCGGTAGTACCCCGGCTCCGAACGGGCCATCATATCCACGGCGATCTGACCGTTCTCCGCCTCCTCCAGCGTGAAGCCCGCCTCTCCAAGAATCGCCTCGGCAATTTCCCGGTTCAGCTCATTGTCCTCCGCCAGCAGGATCCGTCCGGTATGCCGCCTGACAGGCTCCTGGGCGGCAGGCTTCTCCTCCGCCTCCTCCGCATTGACCACAGACCGGAGGCAGCGCCGCAGCTCCGACAGGAACAGCGGCTTGCTGCAAAAGGCGGTAACGCCGGCGGCTCTGGCCTCCTCCTCAATGTCAGACCAGTCGTAGGCGGTCAGGACGATAATGGGCACATCCTCCCCCATCTCCTTCCGGATGCGTCTGGTCACCTCCACACCGTTGAGATCCGGCAGCAGCCAGTCAACAATGTAAACGTAGTAATTGTCGCCCCGCATGATAGCCTGGCGGGTGCGCAGCACCGCCTCCTTGCCCGACAGGGTCCACTCCGCCCGGAGGCCGATCTGCTGGAGCATATACGTCACGCTGTCGCAGGTGTTGAAATCATCATCCACCACCAGCGCCCGGCAGCCCGCCAGCTCCGGAATGGTCTGCGGCTCCCGTTCCCCGCCGGTCAGGCGGAAAGTCAGGGCCACCGTGAATTCCGTTCCCGAGCCCTGCTCGCTTTTAACGGAGATGGTACCGTTCATCATGTCCACGATATTCTTGGTGATGGCCATGCCCAAGCCGGTACCCTGGATGCCGCTGATGGTGGTGTTCCGCTCCCGTTCAAAGGGTTCAAAGATATGCTCCGTAAACTCCTTGCTCATGCCAATGCCCGTATCCCGGATGTGGAACTCATAATTGGCGAAGCCCGCTGGAGCGCCCGGTTTCTGCACGATCCGGATGCTGACGATGCCCCCGGCGGGGGTGTACTTCACCGCATTGCTGAGAAGGTTCAGCAGCAGCTGGTTCAGCCGCAACCGGTCGCAGCAGATCTCCTCGTCCACCACATCCACCGCATCAATATACAGCTCCAGCTGCTTGGCGTGAACGTCCGCCTGAATAATGCTGCGCAGGCTGTGGAGGACATCCGGCAGGCTGCAGGGCGCCTCCTCCAGGTGCATTTTGCCGCTTTCAATACGGCTCATGTCCAGAATATCGTTAATCAGACTGAGCAGATGGTTGCCGGAGGTCATGATCTTTTTCAGGTACTCCTGGACCTGCTCGGTCTGTTCAATATGGGTAATAGCCAGGGCGGTGAAGCCTACGATGGCGTTCATGGGAGTGCGGATGTCGTGGGACATGTTGGAGAGGAAGACACTCTTGGCCTTGCTGGCCCGGTTGGCCTGGAACAGGGCGTCCTCCAGCAGACTCTTCTTCTCCATCTCGCTGCGGGTCTCCTCGTCCACGCTGCGCAGGCCCAGCACGATCCCCCGATACCCCGACCAGGTACCCGCCTGGACAACCTTCATCTGGAAGTACTCCAGTTTCCCGCCGAAATCGGTGCGGTAATTGGCATAGCAGCGGCCCTTTTCCATCAGTTCCTTGGCGATCCACTCCGGGGCGATCGCCTGCCGCAGCAACTCCTGATCCTCAGGATACACATAATCCTCTATGTACCGCTCCATGCTGCTGGCCAGAGAGATGCTGCCGCCAAAAATGTCGCTGAGCTGCCGCCGTCCGCCGTCCGCCACCCGGAGGGTGTAACCCGCCCCCGTGTCCAGGTCGAAGAAGCAGACCAGGCTGTAATCCACACTCAGAGCCTGGATCAGCTCCATATGCCGGCTTTCCGCCTCGGCCCGCTCCCGGGCCTCCCGCTGCTTCTGGGCCGTGCAGTCCAGCAGGAAACGCTGGTAAAACAGCTCCCCGTTCTCCTGCATCAGCTTGATATTGCCCATGACATGGAGTATCCGCCCGTCCCTGTGCCGGACCCGGTACTCCACGCTGACGCTCTCCCCCGGACGGTCCAGGTCCCGGATGCAGCTGCGCAGCCGGTCTTTATCCTCGTCCACGACCGAGGCGGCGACCATCTGGAAACCATCTGCAAGCATCTCTCCCTGGGATTCATATCCCAGGATCTCCAGGGCCGCCCGGTTGATGCTGATGATGCGCTGCCCGTCCACACTGTGGCACATGATGCCGCACTCCATGGTGGTAAAGAGGGTTTCCAGGGTGTGGTTCTTCTGCACGATCTCCCGCTCATAGGCCCGCTCCTGGGTGATGTCGATGCCCACGCCTACGGTGCCCATAACGGCGCCGTTCAGATCGTACAGCGGGGACTTATAGGTGGTCAGCAGCCGCTCGCCGTCCCCGGTCAGGACCTTCTCCTCCGCGACACAGGTCCTCCTCTCGGTCATGACCACCCGCTCGGATTCGATACAGGCGGGGTCGTCCTGCTCCACATCCCAGATATAGGCATGGCCCCGGCCCTGCACCTGTTCTTTGGTCTTGTTCACCGTCCGGCAGAAACTGTCATTGACCTTTTCGTGGATGCCGTCCTTGGTCTTATACCAGATAAGGCTGGGAATGCTGTTGATCGTGGCCTCCAGATACTGGCTGGTCTCCCAGGCATCTCTCCGCTCTTTGCAGGCCCTCTGCCGCCGGACAAAGCGGAAACGGAATTCCTCCTCCGACACCGGCAGGGTCCAGATATCGTCCACCGCATCCAGCCAGGGGGCCAGCTCCGGTATCTGCTCTCTTTCCGCCAGCAGCACCAGCTCGCTCCCCGGCTTTTTGCTCTCCGCCAGCAGACGCAAAGCGGCCGCCGGATCCATACCCTGCAGATTCGCCAAAACCACGTCCGCCTCTCCGGCCAGCCGGGCCTGGGGCTCCCTGCTCTCGGAAAAGGCATGGGTGAAATGCTCCATAGGCGGGATGCTCCGGGCCGTCTCCCACCAGGCACTGGAATGCCCGGTAAAATAAAATTGCAGCATGCAATGATACATATAGATCGTCCTCCGTGCTCTGCACAGTTCTTCCTGTATTTTATTCTAATGGGCAAGAGCGGCAATGTCAATAAGAGAAATGCTTTTTACTGCAAAATATCCCCTTGTTTCCAGACTCAGGAACCCGATATGCAGGGGATGCGGCATGGATCCCCACTTTCCTGCCGCCGGACCTTGCCGGTTTTCAGGCGTGCTGCCTATATGTCCAATGCGCCCCCCTTTGTCCTCCTGTTCAATATAATAGCACGCCATTCCGCTATATCGGAATTTATCTTCCTGATCGAGTTATGTATAATCTGGTCGAAAGGAGAGATGCACATGGGCTTGCAGGAAAATATGGCAGCCACTATCCGCGCCGTTATGGAAAAAGAAAACAAATCCCTCTCGGAATTTTCGGAGGAACTGGGGATATCCCGTACCGCACTTTATGACTACATCCGGGCCAAAGGAAACCCCAGCGCCGCCACCATCGAGCACATAGCGGAGCGGATGGGGATCAGCGCGGCGGCGCTGGTCTCAGACCACCCCTGCTCGGACCAGACGGGGACAACGCTGCTGCTTCTGGGCACTATTCAGGAGGTAGCCAAGCTGCCGAAGGAGGACCGGCTGCGCTTTGCGGAGTTGTTCCTGGAGATGATGCGGCTATGGGCGAAAGACTGACGGCTCAGGCGGCCCTGGATTTCCGGAGACCCATGCAGGTCCGAAAGGCAGTCCGGTACCGCTCCGGCGGCGTGTTTCCCCTCTGCCCCCGGTGCGGTGCCGCCCTGGAACGGGAGTACCAGGGTTTTTGCGACCGATGCGGCCAAAAACTGGGCTGGCGGAAATACAACCAGACCCTGGTCGTCAGCACATGAAGGACCGGCTGCGGAAAACGATCCGCAGCCGGTCCTTCCGCTTATGAATACAGCTTCTCAATTTTTGGCCGGTAACGGTGGTAATGTATTTTTAATCGAGGAATCGCATGAACGATTGGCATCAGCCCGGAGGCCAGGTCATATCCCGCCCCGCCAGCACATGGAAATGCAGATGGGGCACGGTCTGCTGACCCGCCTCGCCGATGTTGGACACCACCCGGTAGCCCGCCTCCGCGAAGCCCAGCTCCTCCGCCAGCTTGGCGACAACAGCGAAAATGTGGCCCACAATGGGGGCGTTTTCCTCCGTTACGGCGGAGACGGACTGGATATGCTCCTTGGGCACCACCAGAAAATGGGTGGGCGCCTGGGGCGCGATGTCGTAGAAGGCGTAGCACAGGCCGTCTTCATAGACCTTGCTGCTGGGGATCTCCCCGGCAATGATCTTGCAGAACAGACAATCAGACATTTGTTTTCCTCCTTCTCTATTGTACCGGCACAACGGCGAAAAACTCCAGGAGCGCATCGCTGTCGTTGATGAGGCTGTGGGCATGGCCCTTGGGGCAGTAGTGGCAGCTCCCAGCGGACAGGGGCTCGTATGCGCCGTCATAGAGCACCTTCCCTTTCCCTGCCAGGATATAGATGATCTCGCTGCTGGTGTCATGGGTGTGCAGTCCGATGGTGGAGCCGGGCTCCAGGACGCCGTGGAGGATTTTCCCCAGTTCGTCCACCCGCATCTTGGCGCGGATGGAGCCCTCGCCGCCCAGAAAGTTAGGGATGACAGTTTCTTCCATCGCGCTAAAATCAATCAGCATACCTTTCTCCTTTCAAACTGGTTTGAATTGGTTGCTTTCCGTATCATAGGCGTATCCCAGCGCGGAAAACGCTTCTTTCAGCTCCGCCGGGACGGCATTCAGCCCATCGCACAGGGCGTCCAGGCTGTCGTACTCGTACCGGAGCTAGGTAATGACAAAGCTTAATAAAATATTGGTGTCCTGCGGAAGCATCA